>JAEZZU010000326.1 GCA_023418355.1 Pseudomonadota bacterium
GCGTGGATCTTCATGGGCCAGAAGCTGGATGCCCCGGCACTGATTGGTATGGCACTGATTCTGGCCGGGGTCCTGGTCATCAACCTGTTTTCCAGGACTGCGGGGCATTAATTCCCCACATCACGCGACACGTCCTCTGCGCAGCGCGCACTATTGCAGACGGATATTTTTTCTGGCGATCAGCTCGCCATTGATGCGCGCATCCTGCTCCATGCGCCGCGCCAGTGCCTGAGCACTGGTGTCATCCATGTGCCAGCCCTGCGCCGTCAGCTTGGCACGCACACCTTCGGACTGCAGCACCTGCTGCAAGGCCTGCGCCAGCTTGCTGCGGTGCGCTTGCGGCATGGAGGCTGGTGCCATCACGGCATTCCACACTTCAATATCCAGCTTGCCTGCGCCGATTTCCGGCATGGCTGGCACACCGGGTGCCAGAGGACTACGCTGGCTGGCGCTCACCGCCAGTGCGGCCAGCTTGCCAGACTCCACCAGCGGCATGACCGTAGACGTTGGCAGCAAAGCCAGCTGCACCTGACCGCCGAGCAAGGCATTGATCACCGCAGGCCCGCCGTTGTACGGCACATGCTGCAAGTCCAGCCCCAGTGCCTGCTGCACCAGCTCCATACCCAGATGGCCGCCCGAGCCCGTCCCCACAGACGCGTAGTTGCCATCTTTCATCTGCTTGAGGCTTTGCAGGTAGGCAGGTGCGTCTTTCGTCACCAGACGCTGGGGCGCGACCAACACCAGAGGCGCAGAGCCAATCATGGCCAGCGGAGCCAGGTCCTTGACCGGGTCATAAGGCAAGCGTGGATACAGAAATTTGGAACTGGTCAGCGGGCCATTGCCAATCACGCCAATGGTGTGACCGTCCGTGGCCTTGGCCACTGCATCTGCGCCGATGTTGCCGCTGGCACCGCCCTTGTTTTCCACCACCACGGGCTGACCCAGCAGCTGCCCCAGCGGCTCCGCCAGCAGGCGGGCCTGCACGTCTGGCGAAGAACCCGCGGCATAGCCCACCACCAGATGCAGGGGCTTGCTGGGCCAGTGGTCCGCCTGGGCATGGGTCATCACAGGTGCCAGCAATGCGGCGCACAGCGCCACGGTCATGCGGCCCAAAGATGCCGTCAAGCCTTGTTGATTCATCACTTTTTCTCTTTCATTTCATAGCAAAGCGGCCAGCAGTACATGTCTGCTGGCCGCTGGTCTGCAGTTGGAAGCGGCTCAGAAGCCCAGCAACTGCCCCCACTCCGCAAACTCGGCGCGCGTGGCACGCATGGTGTTGATGGGTGCATGCTTGTCTTCATAGCCCAGGGCAATGCCATAGGCCACCAGATACTCCTCAGGCACCGGGATGTGCTGCTTGATGACGGGGTCAAAACGGCGCCAGAAGCCCTGAGCGCAGGTCGCCAACCCCTCTTCCGTGGCACGCAGCATGAAGGACTGCAGGTAAATGCCCAGATCCATCCACTGCACAGGCCCCATGCGGTGGTCAATCAGCACAAACAGGCCCACAGGCGCGCCAAAGAACTGCGCGTTCTTGGCCAGCTGACGCAGACGCCCAGCCTTGTCTTCACGTGGAATGCCAATGCTGCGGTACAGATCCTCCCCATTGGCAAAGCGGCGCGTGCGATAAGGCTCCCACAGATTGGGGGGATACGACAGATGCGCAGGGTTCTCTTCTGCCGAGGTCTTGGCAACATCTGCCAGCAAAGCCTGCAGCGGCTCGCCCGTGATGGCGGCCACACGCCAGGGCTGCATATTGCCGCCTGATGCAGCCAGCGCTGCGTCCTGCATCAGTTGCTGCACCAGTTCAGCCGAAGGCACCTGGGAAGTAAAAGCGCGCACGGAATGGCGCTCACGCAAGGCTTGGGAAACATCCATGGAATCAGTTCCTGTCTATGCTGGGTCATCAACACTTGAAAGTCACAAGCGTACAGGAGGCTGCACACGGTTCCGAGCAACATTGGTGACGCGGCCAAAAACAAAAGAGGCTTCTTGCGAAGCCTCCTGGTATGGAACGATCCGTGCTCTAGCGCCTTACTTGCCCAGGATCTGGTCGATTTTTTCTTTCTCGAAATGCCCGCCACGCTGCTCTTCGCAGGGCACGCAGTCGGCATTGATCTTGGCAGAGAGCTTTTCCAGCGCTTCCCACAGCAGCTGCAGCTGCTTTTCATGGGTGGCAGCGCCTTCGGCCAACCCCTTCATCGCCTGGGTGATGGGGTCATCTTCCGTCACGCCGTAAGCGGTAAAGCCCTTGGCCTGATCGGCACAGGGCTCGGGTTCAGCCTTGGCCACAGAAGCAGAAGCAGAAGCAGAAGCAGAAGCAGAAGCAGAGGCAGCTGCTGCGGCCGCCGCAGCATTGGCGGCCTGCAGGCTGGGTGCAGCATCAGCCCTGGTGGTATTGGCAGCTTTGTGCTGCTGATCCGCCATGTCGGTCACGTCAGCGCTCTCCCCCTTCTTGGAAGGAATGATGCGTGCTGGAATACCCACCGCCGTCGCGCCCGCAGGCACAGGCTTGATGACCACGGCGTTGGAGCCGATCTTGGCGTTGTCGCCCACCTCAAAGCCGCCCAGCACCTTGGCGCCAGCCGAAACCACCACGTTCTTGCCCAGCGTGGGGTGGCGCTTGGTGCCCTTGTACAGCGATGTACCGCCCAGCGTCACACCGTGGTAGATGGTGCAGCCATCGCCCACCACGGCCGTTTCACCAATCACGACACCCATGCCGTGGTCGATGAACACACGCTCACCGATCACTGCGCCGGGGTGGATTTCAATGCCGGTGAGCCAGCGGCCAATGTGCGAGGTAAAACGCCCCAGCCATTTGAGGTTGTGCGTCCAGAACCAGTGCGCAGGGCGATGCCACCAGATCGCGTGAAGACCTGGGTAACAGGTAATGACCTCCCAGGTGCTACGCGCCGCAGGGTCGCGGTCAAGAA
>JAEZZU010000008.1 GCA_023418355.1 Pseudomonadota bacterium
GTGCGTTGCAACGATTCTTCAAAAAGGGCGGCAAAAGATTCAGACATGTAGTTCCTTGACCGAATGCAGGTTTCCGGCGGCACCATTGCCACACGTTTTTATGACTGCAATCGGAGGGTGCAGGAAAATCCTGCGGGTTAAAGGTTGAGAACCGTCTTGGCCAGTGCGCATGTAGCGCGGATGTGGCTGACGGGCCTGGGGTGTCAGCCCTGTGCTTGCGCAAAAGGCTGGCGGGCTTGCCACCAGTCCAGTACCTGCTGCACGGCTTGTTCAATCGTGCTTTCGGAGTTGTCCCAGTGCAAAGCGTCTTCAGCAGGCTTCAAGGGCGATGCGGCGCGATTCATGTCGCGCGCGTCGCGTGCCTCAAGGTCGGCATAAAGGTCTGCCATATTAGCAGAAAGTCCTTTGGAAATCAATTGCTTGTAACGGCGCTCGGCGCGGCATTGCACGCTGGCCGTCAAATAGACCTTCAAAGGGGCGTCAGGGAAGATGGTCGTGCCCATGTCGCGGCCATCGGCGACCAGGCCGGGCAGCTTGCGAAAGTCGCGCTGCACCTGCAGCAGCGCCTCGCGCACGGCGGGGAAAGCCGAGACTTTGGAGGCATTCATGCCGGCTTCTTCGGTGCGAATGGCCAGCGACACATCCTCGCCGTCCAGCAGCACGCGCTGGTCGGGTGTGAATTGAATGGCCTTGCTCAGAATAAGGTTGGCAATGGCCTGGGCGTTGTCTTCGCTCAAGGCCATTCCGGCGCGCGAGGCAGCCAGGCCGGTGATGCGGTACAGGGCGCCAGAGTCGAGCAGGTGAAAGCCGAGTCGCTCGGCCACCAGAGAGGCTACCGTGCCCTTGCCTGAGGCGGTGGGGCCGTCAATGCAGATCACGGGAGCGGGTTGGGAAGCTTGGGTCACGCTGAAAAATGCTTCGAAATAATCTGGGAAGGTCTTGCCCACGCATTTGGGGTCTTCAATGCGCACAGGCAGGCCTGCCGGGTTGAACGCAGCCAGTGAAAAACACATGGCCACGCGATGGTCGTCATAGGTGTGAATGCTGGCAGCTTTCCAGTCACTTGGCTGAGCGGGCGGCGTTATGCGGATGAAGTCTGGGCCTTCTTCCACCGTGGCGCCCAGCTTGCGCAGCTCGCAGGCCATGGCGGCAATGCGGTCGGTTTCCTTCACGCGCCAGCTGGCAATATTGCGCAGCGTGGTCGTACCTTGTGCATACAGCGCCATGGTGGCCAGCGTCATGGCCGCGTCCGGGATGTGGTTGCAGTCCAGATCAATGGCCTTCAGGGGCCAGCTGCCGCGTGAAACATGCAGCCAGTTGGGGCCGCTTTCGATCACGGCGCCCATGGCCTGCGCAGCTTCCACAAAGCGGATGTCGCCCTGGATAGAGTCTTTGCCTACGCCCAGAACTTTAATGCCATTTTGGCTGCTAGCGCCCGTAGATATTGCCCCAAGCGCTATGAAGTAGCTAGCTGAAGAGGCATCTGCTTCCACATACACCTCACCGGGCGATTGGTAGCGGCTGCCCGCGGGAATCGTGAAGCGCTGCCAGTTATCGTTTGCCACCACAATGCCAAAGCGTGCCAGCAGCTCCAGCGTGATGTGGATGTAGGGCTTGGAAATCAGCTCGCCCACGACTTCGATGTGCACGGCTTGCTGCTGCGCAATCAGCGGCAGCGCCATGAGCAGCGCGGTCAGGAACTGGCTGGAGACATCACCGCGCACGCGAATGGGCTGGCTGCGGTCCAGCCGCGACAGATCAGCCGGTGCAATGCGCAGCGGGGGATAGCCCTCGTTGCCCAAGTAATCAATCTGGCAACCCAGCTGGCGCAGGGCATCGACCAGATCGCCAATCGGGCGCTCGTGCATGCGGGGCACGCCGCTCATCTCAAAATGACCACCGAGCAGCGACAGCGCCGCCGTCAAGGGGCGCATGGCTGTGCCAGCGTTGCCGAGGAAGAGCTGGTGCAGATCAGTGCTGGGGAGCTTGCCGCCCAGGCCTGTGATGCGCAGCGGCTGACCGGGCACAACGGCGGCAGGCTCGACCACGCAGCCGATCTGCTGCAGGGCCTGAAGCATGACGCGGGTGTCGTCCGAATCCAGCAGGTCGTGGATGGTGGTCGAGCCCTGACTCAGCGCTGCCAACAGCAGCACGCGGTTGGAAATGCTCTTGGAGCCTGGCAGCTGCACGCTACCGCTGGCCGTGGCCAGATGGGGAAGGTCAAGAAAAGCGGTGGTGTACATGCGCAAGTAACTCAGGCAGTAAGGGTGGGTTCGGCAGCGGAAGCAGGCTGGTTAAAGCGGCATTGGGCACGTGCGGCGCTGGCGAGGGTGATCAGGTCTTCAAGGGCCTGGGCATTGCCAGCCTGCAGCACGTCTTCAAAGGCTTGTACAGCCTGTTTGAAGTGCTGCGCCTGGGCCAGCACCTCGGCCTTGTTGGCCAGCAGTATGTCGCGCCACATTTTGGGGTCGCCAGCGGCAATGCGGGTGAAGTCCCGAAAACCGGGGCCCGCCATGCTCAGGAAAGCATCGGCCTGCTCTTGACGCATCACGCTTTGCATCATGGCAAATGCCAGCATGTGGGGCAGGTGGCTGATGGCGGCAAAAGCCGCGTCGTGTGTCTCGGGCGACATCACGCGCACCTCGCAGCCCAGTGCGGTCCACAGGGCCTGTGCCTTGTGCAGGTGCTGGGTCAGCGTGCGTTCCGTGGGCGTCAGAATGACTTTGGCGCCCTGGTACAGGTCGGCATCAGCGTGCGCCACGCCAGCGACCTCCTTGCCGGTATTGGGGTGGGCAGGCACAAAGCTGGCCAGCTGGTTGCCCAGTGCATTGCGTGCGGCCTGGACCACGTCACCCTTGGTGGAGCCCACGTCCATGATCAGCATCTCCGGCGTGACCAGGTGCTTGATGGATTTGAGCGTGGATTCTGTGGCCCCCACAGGCACGGCCAGCAGCACCAGATCGGCGCCTGCTGCGGCGAGCAGGGCGGAAGGGGCTTCCACATCGATCACGCCCATCTGCAGGGCGCGTGCCGTGGTGGTGGGCGACTTGCTGTAACCCACCACGCGCTTGACCAGACCGGCCTTTTTCAGGGCCAGGGCAAAGGAGCCGCCCATGAGGCCGCAGCCGATCAATCCGAGTTGTTCAAACATGGCGCTCCCTTATTCCGCAGGAGTAGGGTAGGTGCCCAGAACCTTGTAGAAGGCCGACAGGTCCTGCAGCTCCTGAAGTGCGTTGGCCACGTTGGGCTGTGCGGGGTGGCCTTCGATGTCGATGTAGAAGTAATACTCCCATTGGCCGGTGCGTGCGGGGCGCGACTCAAAGCGCGTCATGGACACGCCGTGCTTCTTGAGCGGCACCAGCAGGTCGTGCACGGCACCGGGGCGGTTGGGCACGGAAATGACCAGGCTGGTCGAATCCTTGCCGGTCGGCGAAGGGGTGGGCAGCGTGTCAGGCAGGCAGATGACGGCAAAGCGCGTGCGGTTGTAGGCATCGTCCTGGATCGCATGGCTCACGATATGCAGGCCAAACTGCTGCGCGGCGCGCTCGCTGCTGATGCCGGCCCAGCTGGGGTTGAGTGCAGCCAGGCGCGCGCCTTCGGCATTGCTCTCGACGGGGCGGCGCTCCGCATGCGGCAGGTGCTTGGACAGCCACGCGTGGCACTGCGCGAGCGCCTGTGGGTGGGCCGCCACGACTTCGATGCCGTCAATGGAATTGGTGGTGCGCAGCAGGTTGTGGCGAATCAGCATGCTGACCTCGCCCACGATGTGGCAAGGCGTGTTGCGGAACATGTCCAGCGTGCGGTTGACCACGCCTTCGGTGGAGTTTTCCACGCCAACCACGCCGTACTGCGCGCTGCCAGCGGCCGTGGCGTGGAAGACTTCTTCAAAGGTGTTGCAGTAGAGGAAGTCTGCAGCGCCGCCAAAGTACTGCACGGCGGCTTCTTCACAGAACGTGCCTTCGGGGCCCAGCACGGCCACGCGCTGGGGGGATTCCAGCGCCAGGCAGGCAGACATGATTTCACGCCAGATGGCGGCAACATGGGCGGCCTTGAGCGGGCCGGGATTGTTGTTCTTGATCTTTTCGATCACCTGCGCAACGCGGTCAGGACGAAAGAAGGCCGAGCCTTCTTTTTTCTTCAGCTCGCCCACTTGCTCCGCGACTTTGGCGCGCTGGTTGACCAGCTCCAGCATTTGGCGGTCCAGGCTGTCGATCCGGTTGCGCAGTTGCAGCAGTTCAGGGCTGGCTTGGGGTTCAGTGCTCATGGCTTCCTCGAAAAGAGAAGCAGCTAGCGCTGGTCCAGCAAGGGTTTCGATATGAAATCTTTCTGAAACCCTTGTTTGACAAGCGCCAGCAGCTCTTATTTTTAAATTCTTGTGGACGAATCAGGCGCTGGTGCGTTCGAAATCCTGCATGAAGTCGACCAGTGCGCGCACGCCTTCCATCGGCATGGCGTTGTAGATGCTGGCGCGCATGCCGCCCACGGACTTGTGGCCCTTGAGCTGCAGCAGGCCGCGCGCCTTGGCTGCGGCCAGGAAGGCTTCGTTGCGGCTTTCATCGCGCAGGAAGAAGGGGATGTTCATGCGCGAGCGGCAGGCCTTGTCCACCTTGTTCACGTACAGCTGGGAGTTATCCAGATAGTCATAGAAGAACTCTGCCTTGGCCTTGTTGCGCGCTTCCATGGCGTCGACGCCGGTCAGCTCGCCTTCACGCTGGCGCTTGAGCCACTGGAAGGTCAGGCCTGCCATGTAGATGCCCCAGGTGGGAGGGGTGTTGAACATGGAGTTGTTGTCTGCCACGGTCTTGTAGTTGAAGGCCGAGGGGCAGATGTCCAGCGCATGGCCCAGCAGGTCTTCGCGCACGATGACGATGGTCAGGCCCGCAGGGCCGATGTTCTTTTGTGCGCCGCCAAAGGCCAGGCCCACGCGGCTCCAGTCCAGCGGGCGCGAGGCGACGTTGGAGGAAAAATCAATCACCAGTGGCGCATCGCAGCCCAGCGCCTTCAGGTCGGGCAGTTCCTGGTATTCCACGCCATGAATGGTTTCGTTGCTGCAGATGTGCACGTACTGTGCATCGCTGGACAGCTGCCAGCTGGCTGCATCAGGAATGCTGGTGTAGTTGCTGGCTTCGCCGCTGGCGGCCAGATGATTGCTGGCGTATTTGCCTGCTTCCTTGAAGGATTTCTGGCTCCAGCTGCCGGTGACCACAAAGTCTGCCGTGCCGCCCTTGGACAGGTTCAGTGGAACGATGGCGTTTTCCGCCAAGCCGCCACCTTGCATGAACAGAATCTTGAAGTTGGCAGGTACGGCCAGCAGCTCGCGCAGGTCTGCTTCTGCCGCTTCGTAAATGCTGATGAACTCTTTGCCGCGGTGGCTCATCTCCATCACGCCCATGCCGGAATTGCCCCAGTTGAGCATTTCATTGGCAGCTTGTTGCAGAACTTCTTCAGGAATGGCGGCAGGACCGGCAGAGAAATTGAAAGGGCGGCTCATCGTTCTTACAGTCAAATCACGTCTGGCGCAGCATGAGTGCCCGCCAGCAGCTATCAAAAAATCGATCTTAGATGAAAAAACACCCCACGGCTTGCGCTGTGGGGTGTCGTGTTTTAGGACTCGGTGGACGCGTCGGGTGTGTCGCCGCTCTCGGGCGCTTCACCGTCACCATCACCACCTGCCGCATCGTTTTCGGCAATGCGCTGCAGGCCGCTGAGCTTGGCGCCTTCGTCCAGGCTGATCAACGTCACGCCCTGCGTGGCGCGGCCCATCTCGCGGATCTCTGCCACGCGGGTGCGCACCAGCACGCCCTTGTCGGTGATCAGCATGATCTCGTCCTCAGGCGCAACCAGCGTCGCTGCCACCACCTTGCCGTTGCGCTCGGACTGCTGGATGGCGATCATGCCTTTGGTGCCACGGCCGTGGCGGGTGTACTCGCTGATGTGGGTGCGCTTGCCATAGCCGTTTTCGGTGGCCGTGAGCACGCTCTGGGCGACGGTGTCATCACCGCCGTCCACGCCTTCAGCATCGGCTACCAGCATGGCGATCACGCTCTGGCCATCTTCCAGGTTCATGCCGCGCACACCGCGTGCATTGCGGCCCATGGGGCGCACATCGTTTTCGTCAAAGCGCACAGCCTTGCCTGCATCCGAGAACAGCATCACATCGTGCTTGCCATCGGTCAGCGCTGCGCCAATCAGGTAGTCGCCTTCGTCCAGGCCTACGGCAATGATGCCGGCCTTGCGGGGGTTGCTGAACTCGGTCAGCGCGGTCTTCTTGACGGTGCCCATGCTGGTGGCCATGAAGACGTAGTGGTCTTCAGGGAAGCTGCGGTTGTCACCCGTGAGCGGCAGCACCACGTTGATCTTCTCACCGTCTTGCAGCGGGAACATGTTCACGATGGGGCGGCCACGCGAGTTGCGCGAGCCCGATGGCACTTCCCAGACCTTGAGCCAATACATGCGGCCACGGTTGGAGAAGCACAGCAGGTAGTCGTGCGTGTTCGCAATGAACAGCTGGTCGATCCAGTCATCTTCCTTGGTTGCAGTGGCCTGCTTGCCACGGCCGCCACGCTTTTGGGCGCGGTATTCGCTCAAAGGCTGGCTCTTGATGTAGCCGGTGTGCGAGAGCGTCACCACCATGTCGGTGGGCGTGATCAGGTCTTCGGTGGACAGGTCCTGCGCGCTGTATTCGATGGTCGAGCGGCGTGCGCCGATCTTGTTCTGGCCAAATTCGGCCTTCAGCTGGGTCAGCTCGTCACCAATGATGATGGACACGCGCTCGGGCTTGGCCAGGATGTCCAGCAGGTCTTCGATGGCTGCCATGATGTCGCGGTACTCGGCAACGATTTTGTCCTGCTCCAGACCGGTCAGGCGTTGCAGACGCATCTGCAGAATTTCCTGTGCCTGTGTCTCGGACAGACGGTACAGGCCGTCCTGGCCCAGACCAAATTCCTTTTCCAGCGACTCGGGACGGTAGTCGTCGGCGTTGACGTGCGAGCCATCTTCACGCGTGCGGGTGAGCATCTCGCGAACCAGCTTGCTGTCCCAAGAACGGCTCATCAGCTCGGCCTTGGCCACAGGGGGGGTGGGGGCGTTGCGGATGATGGCGATGAAGTCATCGATGTTCGCCAGAGCGACCGCCAGACCTTCCAGAATGTGGCCGCGGTCACGCGCCTTGCGCAGCTCGAACACGGTGCGGCGTGTCACCACTTCGCGACGGTGCTGCAGGAAGACTTGGATCAGGTCCTTCAGGTTGCACAGCTTGGGCTGGCCATCAACCAGTGCCACCATGTTCACGCCAAAGGTGTCCTGCAGCTGGGTCTGCTTGTACAGGTTGTTCAGTACCACTTCTGGCACTTCACCGCGCTTGAGCTCGATCACCAGACGCATGCCGGACTTGTCGGACTCGTCCTGGATATGGCTGATGCCTTCGATGCGCTTTTCGTGCACCAGCTCAGCCATGCGTTCCTGCAAGGTCTTCTTGTTGACCTGGTAGGGCAGCTCATCAACGATGATGGCCTGGCGCTGGCCGCGATCGATATCTTCAAAGTGCACCTTGGCACGCATCACAATGCGGCCGCGGCCTGTGCGATAGGCTTCCTTGACACCATTGATGCCGTAGATGATGCCGGCGGTCGGGAAGTCAGGCGCAGGGATGATGTCCATCAATTCATCCACACCGGCTTCAGGGTTGCGCAGCAGGTGCAGACAGGCGTCCACCACCTCATTGAGGTTGTGGGGAGGGATGTTGGTCGCCATACCCACGGCAATACCCGCCGAGCCATTGACCAGCAGGTTGGGCAGGCGTGTAGGCAGGGTCAGAGGCTCTTGCTCGGAGCCGTCGTAGTTAGGGCCGAAATCGACGGTTTCCTTGTCGATGTCTGCCAGCATTTCATGCGCAATCTTGGACAGGCGGATTTCGGTGTAACGCATGGCCGCAGCGCTGTCGCCGTCCACCGAGCCGAAGTTGCCCTGACCGTCCACCAGCATGTGGCGCAGCGAGAAGTCCTGCGCCATGCGCACGATGGTGTCGTAAACCGCGCTGTCACCGTGAGGGTGGTACTTACCGATCACGTCACCCACAATACGTGCAGACTTTTTGTAGGGACGGTTCCAATCATTATTGAGCTCGTGCATTGCATACAGCACGCGACGATGCACAGGCTTTAAGCCATCACGCGCATCGGGAAGGGCGCGGCCCACGATCACGCTCATCGCGTAATCGAGGTAACTGCGGCGCATTTCCTCTTCGAGGCTGATAGGCAAAGTTTCTTTAGCGAACTGGGTCATGTAGTTGTGCGGGGTTATGCAATGACGACGATAGAGGCCATTTTAGATGCAATGCGTTGTTGCTGACAGGCAACATCTGATCTGCATTCCGCATTTGTCCTACCGCCAGAGCCCCGCGCAGCCAAGCATTCAAAGAATCCGTGTGGCACAATGATTTCCAGCGTTCTTGGTGATGGTCACTAATGACGTCCATGAATTTCGTAGTGCATGCACTGCGGCTTAATCCCCAAGAGGAGAACCATGAAGAAACTGAACAAAG
>JAEZZU010000123.1 GCA_023418355.1 Pseudomonadota bacterium
CAAGGCCAACTCCGGTCTGTCGGAAGAAGAAATCCAGCAGATGGTCAAGGACGCGGAACTGAACGCCGCCGAAGACAAGAAGAAGCTGGAGCTGGTGCAGGCCAAGAACCAGGGCGAAGCCGCTGTACACAGCGTGAAGAAGAGCCTGGGCGAGCATGGCGACAAGCTGGAAGCTGCCGAGAAGGAAGCCATCGAAGCTGCCGTCAAGGACCTGGAAGAAGCCCTGAAGGGTGCCGACAAGGATGCCATCGAGGCCAAGACCACAGCCCTGATGACGGCCAGCCAGAAGCTGGGCGAGAAGGTCTATGCCGAAGCCCAGGCTGCTGCAGCCGCTGGCGGCGCTGCCGAAGCCGGTGCAGAAGCTGCACAGGCCAAGCCCGCAGGCTCCAGCGACGACGACATCGTTGACGCTGAAGTCAAGGAAGTGAAGAAGTAATTGGACGCAGAGCGGCATTCCTGACCGCTTGCCGCCGCGCTGCCGCCTCTGCCGAGGCGACTTGCGCGGCGTTCCTGTTTTAACTGGCTGCAAACACCATGTCCAAACGCGACTATTACGAAGTCCTGGGGGTCTCCAAGACTGCCTCGGACGATGAAATCAAGAAGGCCTACCGCAAGCTGGCCATGAAGTACCACCCTGACCGCAACCAGGGTGAGAAAGCCAAGGAAGCCGAAGAGAAGTTCAAGGAGGTCAAAGAGGCCTACGAGATGCTCTCGGATGAGCAGAAGCGCGCAGCCTATGACCAGTACGGCCATGCCGGCGTAGATCCCAACAGCGGTATGGGCGGTGGTTTTGGCGCTGGCGGTTTCGCCGAAGCCTTTGGCGACATCTTTGGCGACATGTTCGGCGGTGCCCGCACACGCGGTGGCCGCCAGGTCTATCGCGGCAACGACCTGAGCTACTCCATGGAAATCACCCTGGAGGAAGCGGCCAAGGGCAAGGATGCACAGATTCGCATCCCCAGCTGGGACAGCTGCGACACCTGCCATGGCAGCGGTGCCAAGCCCGGCACCAGCCCCAAGACCTGTACCACTTGTGGTGGTCAGGGCTCGGTGCAGATGCGCCAGGGCTTCTTCAGCGTGCAGCAGACCTGCCCCCACTGCCGTGGCACAGGCAAGATCATTCCCGAGCCATGCCCCAGCTGCAGTGGCCAGGGCAAGATCAAGCGCCAGAAGACGCTGGAAGTCAAGATTCCTGCCGGTATCGACGACGGCATGCGCATCCGCTCCAGTGGCAATGGCGAGCCCGGTGTCAACGGTGGCCCTCCTGGCGACCTGTACATCGAAATTCGCGTCAAGGAACACGACATCTTTGAACGCGACGGCGATGACCTGCACTGCCAGGTGCCCGTGAGCTTTATCACGGCCGCGCTCGGTGGCGAGATTGAAGTGCCTACCCTGCAGGGCAAGGTGGCGATCGACATTCCCGAAGGTACCCAGGCTGGCAAGCAGTTCCGTCTGCGCGGCAAGGGCATCAAGGGCGTGCGCTCCAGCTACCCCGGTGACCTGTACTGCCACATCGTGGTGGAAACACCCGTGAAGCTGACCGAGTACCAGCGCAAGCTGCTGCGCGAGCTGGAAGAATCCCTGAAGAAGGGTGGCAGCAAGCACTCCCCGAGCGCAGACAGCTGGACCGACAAGCTCAAGCGCTTTTTCAGCTGATCACCCCATGGTGATGCCCCTGAACCCTGCTGCGGCAGGGTTTTTTTTATGCAAAAAATGTCATCTACCGCATATTGCGTGCGTTTGCAGCCACAAGGTTTTGAGCAGCTTTCTGTGATTTCAAACCCTCCTGAAAACCAATAAATTGATTAACAATCAACCACTTGCAACAAGGGTTTACCCTTAGATCGCCGCTCCAAAAATATTTACCGCTAACAAACTTTTCACCCTCCAACTCTTATAAAAGACTCGCCAGCACAAAGCCACCAGCCTTCCTAGAATTTGCACCACTTTTCATCAATGCAAAATTCTTATGTCAACCCCTGATACCCCTGCGAAATCCCCCATGTGGGTTCGCATCTATGGTGTGGTGCTGGCGCTGGTCGGCCTGGCACTACTGATTGGCGGTGTGCGTCTGGCTACGCTGGGCGGCTCCTGGTACTACCTGATCGCAGGTCTAGCAACGCTGGTATCCGGCGTATTGCTGGTGCGCGGCAAGGCCCAGGGCGGTCTGCTGTACCTCGTCGTTGTGATTGGCACCGCTGTGTGGGCGCTGTCTGAAGTGGGCACCGCATTCTGGGGTCTGGTGCCTCGCCTGGCTCCTGTGCTGGTGCTGGGCTTTGTGGCTGCTCTGGCCGTGCGCAGCCTGCGCCCTGCAGCCAAAAAACTGGCAATGCCTGCTGCGGCCGTACAGGCTGTCGTACTGGTCGCAGGTGCTGCATCGCTGACCACTCCGCACAACACCATCGAAAACACAGCCAGCAAAGGCACGAACATCGTCAACGATGTGCCACTGGTGACCGATGCCCAGAGCGAAGCCAACAGCTGGAAGTACTACGGCGGCAATGCTGCCAGCCAGCGCTTTGCGGCTTTTGACCAGATCAATGCCGACAATGTTGACCAGCTGGAAGTGGCATGGACCTACCGCACCGGCGCACAAACTGGCGGCGGCAACGAAGACCAGAACACTCCTATCCAAGTGGGCGACTCGGTCTATCTGTGCACGCCACAGAACAAGGTCATCGCACTGAACGCCGAAACCGGCGAAGAAAAGTGGGCCTTTGACCCACAGACCAAGGAAAACAAGTGGTGGAGCCGCTGCCGTGGCGTGGCCTACTACGAAGTGCCTGCCCTGCAGCAAGCCAAGGCGGCCGACCCTCAGACCGCAGCTGGCACATGCCAGGCACGCATCATCACCACCGACAAGGATGCACGCCTGTGGGCACTGGATGCCAAGACGGGTGAGGTCTGCCAGAGCTTTGGCGACACCGGCAAGGGCTATACCAACCTGAGCGTGGGCATGGGTGATTACCAGGACTTCTACTACATGCCCACTTCGCAGCCTCTGGTGGCGGGTGACCGCGTGGTCATTGGCGGCTGGGTGTGGGACGGCAAGAAGACCGAACAGCCTTCGGGCGTGGTCCGTGCCTACAACCTCGCAGACGGTACGCTGGAATGGGCCTGGGACCTGGGCAACGCTGCTAACACCAAGCTGCCAGCAGATGGCGGAACCTATACCAAGGGCACACCCAACTTCTGGTCCAACGGCTCCTATGATGCCGAACTGGACCAGGTGTACCTGCCACTGGGCAATGCCACGCCTGACTTCTGGGGTGCCCACCGCACGCCCGAGATGAATGAGTTCTCGACCTCCATGGTGGCGCTCGATGCCAAGACCGGCAAGCTGGCCTGGAAGTACCAGACCCTGCACATGGACACCTGGGACTATGACAACGGCACCCCTCCCACATTGATGGACCTGCCTGACGGCAAGGGTGGCGTGAACAAGGCGCTGGTGGCTGCCACCAAGACCCACCAGCTGTTCCTGCTGGACCGCACCAACGGCCAGCCTCTGGCTGAGGTGCAAGAGCTTCCCGTGTCGCAAGCCATCATGGCGGGTGATGCCCCTGCTTCGGCCACCCAGCCCTTCTCCACAGGCATGCCCCAGGTAGCACCCATGGAGCTGAGCGAGGCTGACATGTGGGGCGCCACCATGTTTGACCAGCTGTACTGCCGCATCAAGTTCAAGCAGCTGCGCTATGAAGGCCCCTTCACCAAGCTGACCGACAAGATGACCCTCATCTACCCCGGTTACTACGGTGGCTTCAACTGGGGCGGCCATGCGTTTGACCCACGTACCAACATGTACTTCGTCAACGACATGCGCATGCCACAGATCGGCTTCCTGGCACCTCAGGACCAGGCCGCTGACATGCTGGCCAAGCTCAAGGCCGAAGACGGCATGCACAAGTCTGCCTGGGCGACCCACGTGCAGGAGGGCACCCCCTTCCAGTCGATCCGTGGTGCGTTCAATTCCTTCCTGGGTCTGCCTTGCCACCAGCCTTCGTGGGGCAACCTGACCGCGATTGACATGAACACCAAGAGCATCGCCTGGCAAGTGCCTCTGGGCACCGTAGCTGGCTCGCAAATGGCAGGCGTGACCGTGGATGCCACCATCCCCGTGGGCATGCCTTCGCTGTCCGGCCCTATCACTACGGCCGGTGGCCTGACCTTCTTCGCAGGCTCCATGGACCGCTACATCCGCGCCTTTGACAACAAGACTGGCAAGGAAGTGTGGAAGTACCGCATGCCCGTGGGCGCGCAGGCCACCCCCATGTCCTACCTCTCGCCAGAGTCGGGCCGCCAGTTTGTGGTGGTCTCTGCGGGCGGTGCACGCATGACCCCAGAAAAGGGTGACTACGTGATCGCTTTCGCACTGCCCAAGAAATAAGTACACAGGTACTTACGTCATGCAGGGAGGCCCATGGGCCTCCCTTTTTTTGTGATGACCACCAGGCCGCAAGAAAGCAATGGCGCGATCATGGACTATTTAAGGGTTAACCCCTAAATACCAGCAACCACCCTAGCATCGCCTTCTACGTCTGCTTATTTTTCAAGCACTTTCACCATTGAGTCAGATGCCTTCTTTTACCCCCTCGGCCCAGAGCCAAGCCATTGCCATTTTGCTCGGCAGCTTGAGCCTGAGCGCCTTTGCCCAAGACGCAACCCCCACGCTGGACACCGTAGAAATCCGCTCCGCCACCAATGGCGCCAGCCTGCAGTCCCTGCCAACCTCGGCCACCGTACTCGACGGTGAGCACATGCGCGAACACCAGCTGCAGGTCAACCTCTCCGAAGGTCTGGCCAGCGTACCCGGCCTGCAGATCAAGAACCGCCAGAACTACGCGCAGGACCTGCAGCTGTCCATCCGTGGCTATGGCGCTCGCTCCACCTTCGGCGTGCGTGGTGTGCGTCTGTATGTCGACAATATTCCTGCCACCATGCCTGATGGCCAGGGATCGCTCTCGCACATCGACATTGGCAGCATTGAACGCGTGGAAGTGCTGCGCGGCCCCTACTCGGCCCTGTATGGCAACTCGTCGGGCGGCGTGGTCAGCATCTTTACAGAAACACCGGAAGGCAAGCCCTTTGTAGAAGGCGGCGTGGCCTTTGGCAGCAATGGCCAGAAGCGTTTTTCCGCCAAGGCCGGTGGCGAAACCGCCCAGGGCCTGAGCTATCTGGTCAGCGCCAGCC
>JAEZZU010000137.1 GCA_023418355.1 Pseudomonadota bacterium
ATGTCCCATCTCAGCGCAAGGAGAAGCGTCCATGAGCTCTAAGGAAAACGTCGCTATCAACCAGTTGCTCGAAAAGCTCGAGCGCCGCTATGCACTGCGCGTGCTGTGGGCACTGCGTGATGGTCATCCTCAAACCTTCCGTTTGCTGCAAGACAGCGTGGGTGGCATTACCCCCAATACGCTGAATACCCGTATCAAGGAACTGCGTGAAGAGGGGCTGATGGAACACGGCAACGACGGCTATGTCGTCACCGCCTCAGGGCTGGACCTGCTCAAGCGCCTGAGCGACTTGCAGGCTTTTGCCACACGCTGGGCAGCAGCGCGCGCAAAGAAGTAATCTACGCACCCTGCCCACTACGGCACACGTAAAAGGCACCCCGGATTTGCACCGACGGTGCCTTTTGTTTTTCTAGCATTTCCCGATACAAGGAATTTTCATGGCACTGATCACCACTGCCTCTGGCCTGCAATACGAAGACGTGGTTGTTGGCCAGGGCGCTGAAGCTACTAGCGGCTCTGACGTCAAGGTGCACTACACCGGCTGGCTGTACCAGGACGGTCAGCAAGGCGCCAAGTTCGACTCCAGCAAAGACCGCCGCGAGCCTTTTGAGTTCTCGCTGGGCGAAGGCATGGTGATTCCCGGCTGGGACGAAGGCGTGCAAGGCATGAAGGTGGGCGGCAAGCGCACCCTGATCATCCCCGCAGACCTGGGCTACGGTGCCTACGGCGCAGGCGGCGTGATTCCTCCCCATGCCACACTGATGTTTGAAGTGGAACTGCTGGGCACCAAGGCTGCGCCCCAGGTGCAGATTGAAGACACCGTGGTGGGCGACGGCGCAGAAGCCGTGCGCGGCAAGCGCGTGACTGTGCACTACACCGGCTGGCTCTACAACAACGGCCAGCAAGGTGCCAAGTTCGACTCCAGCAAGGACCGCAATGACCCCTTCGTGTTCACACTGGGCGCTGGCATGGTGATCCGCGGCTGGGACGTGGGCGTGCAAGGCATGAAGGTGGGCGGCAAGCGCACCCTGATCATTCCCCCAGAGCTGGGCTACGGTGCGCGCGGTGCGGGCGGTGTGATTCCTCCCCACGCCACACTGAAGTTTGATGTGGAACTGCTGGCGGTGTAATCACGCCATCGGTCCATATCCATGCAAAACGGCCTGTCTCTGACAGGCCGTTTTGTTTGTGGCGCCTGCATCAGGCGAACAGAGCCTGCTCCAGCGGCGCATAGGCGGATGCACCTACGGCATCCTTGATCTTGGGTGCCACGGCAGCCAGCTCTTCGTAGCTGGTAGCTGCTTCCACCGACAGGTTCAGGCGAAAGCCCGACAGCCCCAGCTTGCCCGTCAACTCCACCGCCACCGGATAGGCATCGCGGTAGCGCTCCTGCGGTGTGCGCGCGCCGGACTGCGCCACTGGCTCAGGCTGTGCAGGCGCGAGCGCTGGTGTGGCACTCTGCAGCAAGCCTGCATCGACCATGGCCTGGATGTCCTGCGCCGTGACCCCCAGCCCCTGCGTGGCAGCCAGCACATCATCCATGGTGCGATGGCCATCAAACAGCAAGAATGCTGAACGCAGCTTGCCAGCCAGCTGGGCGCTTCGTGCCTTGAATGCCTGCTGTCCCGCTTCCGTCTTGATGTACAGCGCTGCCATATGCCCTCCTCCTTTGCAATTATTTTTAACAAAGCATGGCACAGCGCAACGGATGGCTGCATTGGGGCAATCCATGTGCAGGATAGTACGGAGAGCTACATCTTCCATAGCTACTGGCGCTGATCAATGCTTGCTTTTGAAGTCTTTTATCTTCGAAATGCAGATAGAACCAGCGCTAGCCGCTCACTTTTTTAGTATTCCGCGCAGTCAGCACACTCACCAGCACGGTCACCACCGTGCCCAGCAAGACGCCAAACACCCCGGCAGAAATGGGCTGCAGCCCCCACCACAGCCCATCCGCCAGCAGCGCAGCTGGCACCGTGCTTTGCACCCACTGCGTGTGCGAGAGGATGTAGTAGGCCGTGATACCCAAACCGCCCAGCATGCCGGCCACCGCGCCCTGGCGCGTCACACCCCGCCAGAAGATGCCCAGCACCATGGCAGGCACAAAGGCCGATGCCGCAATCGAAAACGACATGGCCACCATGGGCAGAATGTCAGACGAGCGTTGCCCTGCCACCCAGGCCGCCAGCAGCGCCACGCCCATGAGCACGAACTTGGAGACAATCACGCGCTGCTCGGACGAGCTTGCGTGCGTGCCGCGCGAGAAATACAGATCGCGCACCAGCGCATTGCTGATGGTCAGCAGCAGGCCATCGGCCGTAGACAGGGCCGCAGCCAGACCACCAGCAGCCACCAGCCCTGCAATCACATAGGGCAGCCCGCCAATTTCAGGCGCAGCCAGCACAATCAGGTCTGCGCCCAGCCTCAGCTCGCCGAACTGCAAAATGCCATCGTGGTTGATGTCTTCCACCGACAGCAGCGAACCATCCACCCGTGCCCACTGGCCAATCCAGCTGGGCAGTTCATCAAAGCGCACGCCGACCAGGTTGTTCATCACCTCCAGCTTGATGAGCACTGCCAACGCAGGCGCAGACAGGTACAGCAGCGCGATGAAGAACAGCGTCCACGCCACCGAGGTGCGGGCTGCTGACACCGAAGGCACGGTGTAGTAGCGCGTGAGCAGGTGCGGCATGCCCGCCGTGCCAAACATCAGGCAGAACATCAGCGCCAGAAAATTGGCACGCTCGTCATTGAACTGCGCGCGCTCTTCGACCGTGCCTTGCGGATCGCCCCCGAAGGGCTGACCATGGCGGGGCAGGCCACCCAGCGGCTGGGCACGCTCGCGGTATTCCTGCAGCTGCTGGCGCCACAGCTGCTCGGCCTCCTGCGGGGTGCGCGGCAGGTTGGCGTACTCACGGCTGACGGCAGCAATCGCCCCCACATCCGCCTGGATGGAACGCAGATAGCGCAGCCGCTCATGCAGCACCAGCCGGTCGCGCTCCATGGCCAGCGATACATCCTGCAGCTTGGCCTCCAGCAGATCGGCACGCTCCTGGTAGATCTGCTGCACCGACACCTCCTTCGGCGAATGCAGCAGGTGCTCTTCCAGCTCCGAAATCTTGTGCAACTGGCTGGCATAGGCCACGGCCGCAATCGGGTTGCCCAGCTGCTTGTAGGCCAGCCACGACACCGGAATCAGAAATGCCAGCAGGATCACCACGTACTGCGCCACCTGCGTCCAGGTCACGGCGCGCATGCCGCCGAGAAAGGAACACAGCAGCACACCGCCCAGCCCCAGCATGATGCCGATCTCGAACTGCACCCCCGTCAGGCGCGAGGCAATCAGGCCCACGCCATAAATCTGGGCCACCACATAGACAAAGGAGCACAGCACGGCGGCCAGCGCGGCAATGATGCGCGGCCAGTTGCCGCCAAAGCGCGCCTGAAAAAACTCCGGCAAGGTGTACAGATTCATGGCCCGCAGGTGTGGCGCCACCAGCATGGCCACCAGGCAGAAGCCCCCGGTCCAGCCCAGCAGATAGGCGAGACCTCCGGGTTGACCGCTGGAGCCACCAAAACCCTGCAGATAGAGTGCGCCAGAGAGGCTGATGAAGGACGCAGCGCTCACCCAGTCCGCTGCAGCCGCCATGCCGTTGTAGACCGGGGGAATGCGCCGGCCTGCAACATAGTATTCATCGGCATCACCCGTGCGGCCCCAGACGCCGATCACGGCGTACATCATCACGGGCACAAACAGAAAGATGGGGCCTATCCAGTGGCGTGCCAGCCCCTGGTTTTCGGCCCAGGTCATGAGCAGCAGCAGACCCAGCACACACAGGCAATACAACCCCACCATACGATGGATGCGCCAGCGATAGGCGCGAGCACGGTACAGGGCGGCGCGACCTGCGCCAGACGGCATATGCATGAGGGCGTGGGGAAAGGCAGAAAAACGCGAGAAGCCTATGAGGCCTTGCGCTCAAAGTAATCCATCACCACACAATAGACCAGCGCGATCAGCATGAACATCAGGACTGCCCCTTGGGCGGCCATCCAGTAGCCCAGCTGCCACCCCTGCACCCAGGCCTGCAGGTCACGCGCAAAAAAACACACGCCAAAAGAAAACACCACCCAGACCGCCAGCAGGATTGCCTTGAGCCACAGGTGGTGTGTGTCGTGCAAGTCAGGGGGCAGCTGCCCCCCGCCTGCCTCAGACCCGTCATGCATGTTGTCGTGAGAGAACTGCACTACAGGCCTTTCGCTGGTTTAGCCAGCCAGGTTTTGCCAGGTGTCGATCACGGTGTCGGGGTTCAGCGAGATCGACACAATGCCCTGGTCAGCCAGCCACTTGGCGAAGTCGGGATGGTCCGAAGGGCCCTGACCGCAGATGCCCACGTACTTGCCCTTGGACAGGCAGGCAGTGATGGCACGTTCCAGCATCTTCTTCACGGCTGGGTCGCGCTCGTCAAAGTCAGCGGCCAGCAGTTCCAGACCGGAGTCGCGGTCCAGACCCAGGGTCAGCTGGGTCAGGTCGTTGGAGCCAATCGAGAAGCCGTCGAAGTACTCGAGGAACTCGTCCGCCAGGATGGCGTTCGAAGGCACTTCGCACATCATGATGAGCTTGAGCTCGTTCTCGCCGCGCTTGAGGCCGTTGTCAGCCAGCAGCTCGGTCACGCGCTCAGCCTGCTTCAGGGTGCGCACGAAGGGGATCATGATCTGCACATTGGTCAGGCCCATGTCCTCGCGCACACGGCGCAGGGCTTCGCATTCCATCTTGAAGGCTTCGCCGAAGTCTTCGGAGATGTAGCGTGCGGCGCCGCGGAAGCCCAGCATGGGGTTCTCTTCCTCGGGCTCGTAGCGGCTGCCGCCAATCAGCTTGCGGTATTCGTTGGACTTGAAGTCCGACATGCGCACGATCACGGGCTTGGGCCAGAACGCAGCAGCAATGGTGGCCACGCCTTCGGCGACCTTGTCCACGTAGAAAGCACGGGGGGAAGCATGACCACGGGCCACGGATTCCACGGCCTTCTTCAGGTCAGGATCAACGGCGGGGTAGTCCAGGATGGCCTTGGGGTGCACGCCGATGTTGTTGTTGATGATGAACTCCAGACGTGCCAGACCCACGCCCGCGTTGGGCAGCTGGGCAAAGTCAAAGGCCAGCTGGGGGTTGCCCACATTCATCATGATCTTGGTCTTGATCTCGGGCATTTCGCCACGCTTGACCTCGGTCACTTCGGTCTCGATCAGGCCGTCATAGATCTTGCCGGTGTCGCCTTCGGCGCAGGACACGGTCACCAAAGTGCCGTCCTTCAGACGCGAAGTCGCATCGCCGCAGCCCACCACGGCAGGGATACCCAGTTCACGCGCGATGATCGCAGCGTGGCAGGTACGGCCACCACGGTTAGTCACGATGGCAGCTGCCTTCTTCATGACGGGTTCCCAGTTGGGGTCGGTCATGTCGGTCACCAGCACGTCGCCAGCTTGCACCTGGTCCATCTGCGAGATGTCAGACACCAGACGCACGGGGCCGGTACCGATCTTCTGACCGATGGCGCGGCCTTCGGCCAGCACATTGCCCGTGCCCTTGAGCTTGTAGCGCAGCTCGGCCTGGCCCTTGGACTGGCTCTTCACAGTTTCAGGACGCGCTTGCAGGATGTAGAGCTTGCCGTCGGTGCCGTCCTTGCCCCACTCGATGTCCATGGGGCGGCCATAGTGCTGCTCGATCACCAGCGCGTACTGGGCCAGCTCCTGCACTTCGGCGTCGGTCAGGGAGTAACGGTTGCGCAGTTCAGGTGCCACATCGGTGGTCTTGACCAGCTTGCCCGAAGCAGCCTTTTCTTCAGGGGTCGAGAACACCATCTGGATCAGCTTGGAGCCCAGATTGCGGCGAATCAGCGCGCTCTTGCCCGCCTTGAGCATGGGCTTGTGCACGTAGAACTCGTCAGGGTTCACAGCGCCCTGCACCACGGTTTCACCCAGGCCGTAGCTGGAAGTGATGAAGACCACGTCTTCAAAGCCGGACTCGGTATCGATGGTGAACATCACGCCTGCCGCGCCCAGGTCGGAGCGCACCATGCGCTGCACGCCTGCGGACAGGGCCACCACGTCGTGGGCAAAGCCCTTGTGCACGCGGTAGGAGATGGCGCGGTCGTTGTACAGCGACGCGAACACTTCCTTCATCTTGTGCAGCACGTCTTCGATGCCGACCACGTTCAGGAAGGTTTCCTGCTGACCTGCAAACGATGCGTCTGGCAGGTCTTCGGCAGTAGCGGAAGAGCGCACGGCAAACGATGCTTCGGCATTGCCGCCTTGCAGACGGGCAAATTCGCTGCGGATGGCTTGTTCCAGGTCCGCGGGGAAAGGCTGGGCTTCCACCATGGCACGGATTTCAGCGCCCACTGCAGCCAGGGCACGCACGTCGTCGACGTCCAGTGCAGCCAGCTTGGCGGAGATTTTGTCGGCCAGACCTTCATAGGCCAGGAACTGGCGGAAGGCGTGGGCGGTGGTCGCGAAACCGGTAGGCACGCGCACGCCCTGAGGCAGCTGAGAGATCATCTCGCCGAGGGAGGCATTCTTGCCGCCGACGACTTCAACGTCGCTCATACGCAGGTTTTCGAAAGGCACGACCAGTGCCGTCTCTTCGAAACGGTTAGACATGGGAGGCTCCAAAGTTAAAAAACCTGTCATCCCCAGCGACCTGCTGACCATCACGCCGCTGGCAAAACCCACCTGCTTATCCATGACAACTTTGCTTGTTCTTGTTGTCGGTCATCGACCAGCAGACCGGTGAAATTTGGGAATAATGGGTGCCATTCTAGTCCCGGCCAGGCAATTTCGCCGCAGCTTCGGGTGTTTAAATTTGAAGGGAATGATTGCCCCATGCATTCGCGTACTGTATTTGTCATCTCGGACGGCACCGGCATTACCGCAGAAACTTTTGGCACGGCCTTGATGACCCAGTTCGATCTCAAGCCCCGCATTGTGCGTATTCCTTTTGTCGATACCGTGGACAAAGCCCACCAGGCTGTTCGGCAAATTAACCACACATTTGAGGTCGAAGGCAAAAAACCCATCGTTTTCAGCACCCTGGTCAATCAGGAAGTGGTGGCCGTGATCAATGAGCAGTGCAAGGGCCTGCTGATGGACATGTTCGGCACCTTTGTCAAACCGCTGGAAGAAGAGCTGGGCCTCAAGAGCCAGCACCGCGTGGGGCGCTTCTCCGACATCAGCCAGAGCAAGGAATATCTGGACCGCATGGAGGCCATCAACTACACGCTGGCCCACGATGACGGACAGACCAACCAGGACCTGCAGGGCGCAGAAGTCATCCTGCTGGGCGTAAGCCGCTCGGGCAAGACACCCACCAGCCTGTACCTGGCCATGCAGTTTGGCCTGAAGGTGGCGAACTACCCCCTGATTCCCGAAGACTTTGACCGCAAGAAGCTGCCGCCTGCGCTGGAGCCCTTCAAGAAAAAGCTGTTCGGCCTGACGATTGACCCAATTCGTCTGTCCGAGATCCGCAACGAGCGCCGCCCGGGCTCCAAGTACGCCAGTCTGCAGAACTGCCGCTATGAAGTGCATGAGGCCGAGGCCATGATGCGCCGCGCCGGTGTGAGCTGGCTGTCCACCACGACCAAGTCGATCGAAGAGATCTCCACCACCATCTTGCAGCAGGTGCTGCCCCACCGCCTGGGCGTAGGGGTGCATGGCTGATTCGCCAAAAGCTACTGAATAAATAGCTACCAGCGCTTGGATTTACTGGTTTTCAGAATGATTCATATCTGAAACCCTGAAAAATCATGCGCGGGCAGCTATTTTTTTCATTGCAGACTGAAGGCGTAATGCGCCTGTCCTTGTGGGGTATGCAGACACTGCGCCTGCACACCCCAGACCTGCTGAATGCGCTCCGGCGTCAATACAACCTGCTTGTGACCAAACACTGCAGCAGCACCATAGCCTGGCAGGAGCAGCACATCATCAGCATAGTGCAGCGCCAGATTCAGGTCGTGCAGCACGATGACTACACCCAGCCCCCACTCCTGTGCCCTGCCACGCAGCAGCCGCATGCAAGCATGCTGGTGCTGCAAGTCCAGCGCAGCCATGGGCTCATCGAGCAAGGCCCAGCACGGCCCCGCCTGAGGCTCCCAGACCTGTGCCAGGGTACGTGCCAGGTGCACCCGTGCGCGCTCACCGCCTGAGAGCGTGGCGATGTTCCGCTGCGCCAGATGCGCTACGCCCGTGCTGTGCATGGCATCCTGCACGATCTGCGGCTCCTGCCTGCTTGGTGCATGACGGTGCGGATAGCGCCCCATCTCCACCACCTCCTGCACCAGAAAGCTGAAGGCCACCTGCGTGTCCTGTGCCATGTAGGCCACACGCGTAGACAGTTGCGCTGCGGGCATGCGCTGCAGTGGCTGGCCATCGAGCAGCACCACACCGACATCAACGGAACGCAGCCCCAGCATGACGGACAGCAGCGTGCTCTTGCCTGCGCCATTGGGGCCAACAATAGCCGTCACCCGCCCCGGCTGCAGTTGTGCTTCTACCTGCGCAATGACGCTGGCCCTGGCATGTGGGCGAATCTGCAGCCCGTGGCAATGCAGTAAACCTGTCTGCGCCATACCTACACCTTGCTCCTGAACTGCCGCAGCATCAGCAAAAACAGCGGCACACCAATCAGTGCCGTGAGCACCCCCAGCGGCATCTCCGCCGGCTGCACGATGGTGCGCGCCATCACATCTGCAGCCAGCACCAGGGCAGCACCCAGCAGGGCCGAGCATGGCAGCACCACGCGGTGATCCGGCCCAGCCATCAGCCGCACCCAGTGCGGAGCCACCAGCCCGATAAAACCAATCATGCCCGTGGACGAAGTCACCGCCCCTACGGTCAAGGCCGCTATCCATACGGCCTGGCGCTTGGTACGCTCCACCGGCACGCCCAGCAGCTGCGCCTGTGCTTCACCCAGCGCCATGGCGTTCAAGGGCCGCGCCAGGCGCTGCGCCAGCGCCATGCACACCAGCACTACCGTGCCGACCATCCACACCGCCGACCAGCGGGCCTGCCCCAGCGATCCCATGAGCCACAGCTGCACATTGCGCAGCTGCTCGTCGGTAGAGACATAGCTCAGAAAACCCAGCCCAGCCCCTGCCAGCGCGTTGATGGCAATGCCCGCCAGCAGCATGAGGCTCACCCGCGTGCCTGCGCCGGACTGCGCCAGCAGGTAGATCAGCCAGGTCACCAGCACACCGCCAGCAAATGCACAGAGGCCCAGCGTCCAGCTACCCAACTGAAAGCCGAGCACTGGCAGCCACATGGGCCCAAGCACAATGGCTCCGGCTGCTGCCAGCGCGGCGCCACTGCTCACGCCAATCAGCCCGGGATCGGCCAGCGGATTGCGAAACAGCCCCTGCATCAGCGCCCCTGCCATGCCCAGACCCGCACCAGCTGCAGCCCCCAGCAGCAGCCGCGGCAGGCGAATGTTCATGAACACCAGATGCTCCGTGCCCTGCACGCCCTGCCCTTGCAGTGCCTGCACCAGCACCTGCCACAGCTGCGCCAGGCTGATGGCATAGGCACCATGTGCACTGCCCCAGACGAAAGCCGCAACGGCCAGCCCGAGCCCTAACCCGCAGGCAACAGGCGGACGCAATCTGCCTGCATGGCTCCAGCGGCCTGCCTGCATCATGCGGTGACCTGCAGCATCTGAACATGCAGCTCCTGCACCGCCGAAGGCAGGCGCGGGCCAAAGCCCAACAAATGGCTGGCTTCCATGCTGACCAGCGCCTTGCGTGCAAAAGCTGGAGTCAAGGCCAGTTCCGGTCTGCGCCAGAAAGCTTCTACCCCGCCCAGAGCTTCAATGCCCTGCGTGCTGTTGACAATAACTTCTGGCGCAACAGCAGCCATGGCCTCTGCGGTCAGTGGTCGGTAGCCCTGAAACTGCGTGACTGCATTGACTGCCCCCGCCAGCTCCAGCAACGCATGTGCTGCCGTGCCACGCCCCGCCACCATGGGCGAGCCGCTGTGCGACAGGATGAACAGCGCACGCGGCTTGCGGCCAGCCTGCGCTACCAGGCCTTGCACCTGCTGCCATTGCTGCTGCAGCTGCTGGGTCAGCGCTGCCGCTGCGGCCTCACGCTGGGTCACGCGCCCCACGGTGTCAATCTTGCGCAGCACTTCAGCAAAGTCATGGCTGCTGGGCACCAGCTCCACGCGTACACCGGCAGCGCGCACCTGCTCGATCACGATGGGTGGCCCGGCTTCGCTGCTGCCCACCATGGCATCGGGTTTGAGCGACAGCAGCCCTTCGGCAGAGAGCTGGCGCAGATAGCCCACCTTGGGCGTGCGCGTCGCAGCTTCTGGGTAGAGACTGGTGGTGTCGGTGGCGACCAGCAGATCCTCAGCGCCCAGCGCATACACCACTTCTGTCATGGCGCCACCCAGCGCTATCAGGCGTTGCACTGCGGCGGTTGCGGCACGTGCTGGCAGCATGCCGCCCAGAGCACCCAGCCCCAGCGCAGCACACCACTGGCGGCGTGTGTACGGCAGCATCTGTGATGGCTCTTGGAGTTGCTTATGCACGGGGCAACCCTTCCGCCAGCGTGCGCCACGCCTGCAATTCAGCCTGACCAGGTTTGCGCACACCAAAGAACATGGCCACCACATCACCTGTCGCATCAAACAGCTCTACAGAGGTCACCACACCATCGGTAGTGGGCTTGCGCACCAGCCATGTGCTGGTGATCAGATCGCGGCGCAGGTGCAGGTTAAAGCCCGGGTCCAGCACATTGATCCAGTCCGAGCCAGGTGTCTGCAAAGGCTTGATGTTGCGTACGGGACCGGAATGGATCTGGATACAGCCTTTGCTGCCCACGAACACCATGATGGGCAGTTCCGCACTGGCGGCCTGCTCCAGCAGCTGCGTGACAGCGGTGTTGCTCAGCGGCTCACAGAATGCACCGCGGGTGAGGCGAAAGCTTTGCTGGCGCTCACAGCCAAAGGTTTTGAGCATGCCGAAGAAGTCATGCGTGTCCTTGAGCTGTGCCCAGGCATGGCGCAGGCCGGCGGCGTCAATGCTTGCATCGTCAGCGACGGGCGCGCGTTCCGCTTTTTCTACAAAGCTGTAGCGCTGCGCAGAGTCTGCAAAGGCCTGCACCACCTGCTCCCAGGCCTGCATCTCGGTCTGTGGCCGCACATAGATCTTGTGCACGGCTGTGCCATGCTGGTCATAGAACTGCAGGCTATGCATGGGCTTGCCTTCGCGGCCTGACTCCGTCACGGCAAAGCCAGCATGCCAGGCAAAGAAGAACAGGCGCAGGTCTATGTCTTCGTTGTTGCACAGGCCAATGGGGCCTTCCTTGGTAAATCCCTGGTAGATGCCGTCCTTCTCATGCACCACAGCCTCATTGCGCGTAAGTGCCATCAAGGGGCCACAGGGCTGCAATGCCTGCAGTATCTCAAACCACTGCGGCTTGAGCGGCTGCACCTGCAGACTGCCTGCATGCTCACCACAGTGAGCAGCCAGCACAGCGCCCTCACTCAGGCCCAGCGACTGCGCCGCATCCTTGGCACGCAGACCTCGCTTGCGTGCCTGGTCAAACGCAGCGCGAATCTGTGCGGCATCGCACAGTGATGTATCCACTACGGTATTCATGATTGCTCTCCTTGCTTGATACGCAGGTCTTAAAACTCGGCAACCAGCGAAATGCGCAGATTGCGCCCCGGTTGGCTATAGGCATCGATGGCGGCGTGTTCCGCAGTCGCTGTCACATCACGCACGTCCGACCATTTCCAGTACTTGCGGTCAGTCAGGTTGTGCAAGCCCACATTCAGGCGCAGGTTCTTGCGCAGCTGCCACTGCGCATCCAGATCCAGCACGGTGTGCGAAGGCGGCAGGAACAGCACACGGCTGTCAGCGGGCAAACTCTTGCGCTTCTTGGCTGCGGTATGGGTCATGCCCAGCTCCCACTGCCAGCGCGCAGCCTGCTGGCCGATGTGCAGTTTCAAGTGCTGCGGGCTAATGCTCTCCAGCCCCTGGCCGTTCTCGCCCGTACCCTTGGCATAGCCGTAGGCAGCACGTGCCACCCATTGGCCACCCCAGCTGTGCCCCAGCTCGGCCCTCCCGCGTAACTCCAGCCCCTTGATCGTGGCTTTGGACTGGTTGCGTGAGCGCATCAGGCTGATGACCGGGAACGTGCCTTGCGATCCTGCATCGGCATAGCGCTCGATGAAGTTGCGGTAGCGCGCATAAAAACCGGTGACTTCCCACTGCAGCGGCCCATGCGCATCACGCAGGCCCAGCTCAAAGTTATTGCTGGTCTCTGCCTTCAGATCTGGATTGGGAAGGATGTAGTAACCGTAGTACGGTGTGACATTGCCAAAGAAGTTATTCAACTCTCCAGACGTAGGAGCCCGGAAGCCACGTACATAGC
>JAEZZU010000168.1 GCA_023418355.1 Pseudomonadota bacterium
CCTTGAACTGCCCCTGCCCTGCTCAACGCACGGGCAAGTTCTCAGCTGATGGCGAGGGCGCCGCTGCATCGCGCTGGACGTACAAAGTCTGCGTCGGATACGCAAAATCCGCCCCGTGCTTTTGCACGATCTCGATGATCTGCAGATACACCTCCTGCTGAATGCCTAGCCACTCGGCCCACTTGGTGGTCTTGGTAAAGCAGTACACCATGACGTTCAGCGAAGAATCCGCAAACGCATCGAAGTACACGAGGATGGTCTGTGTCTGGTCAATGTCCGGGTGATGGCGCAGCATCTGGTCAATGTCCTGCACGATAGCCCGCACCTTGCCCGCATCCTCATAGCGCAGTCCAATTTCGGTGCTGATGCGGCGGTTGGTCATGCGGCCCGGGTTTTCCACGCTGATGGAAGAAAACAGCGAGTTCGGCACGTAGAGCGGCCGGTTGTCAAAGGTCATGATCTTGGTGAGCCGCCAGCCAATTTCCACCACCGTACCTTCGATCTGGCGGTCTGGGGAAGAGATCCAGTCACCGATGTTGAACTGGCGGTCAAAGTACAGCATGGTGCCGGAAAAGACATTGCTCAGAATGTCCTTGCTGGCCATGCCAATCGCAATGCCACCAATGCCGCCAAAGGCCAGCAAGCCAGACATGCTGAGCCCAAAATGCTCCCCAAAAAATAGCAGCATGACGATGAAGATGCCAAACTTCATCACCCGCCCGATCATGTGGGCCGAGGTCGGATCCCGGCCTTTGCTGATCTGGGTTTTCTCCAGACGGTTGATCAGCATGGACAGCTGGTACATGAGCAGACCGACGATGAGGATGACGGTGAGCACATCCACAGCGCCCGAGGAAATCCAGTTGAGCTGGTAGTCCACGATGGCCATGCGCACATAGTGCCGCGCAACGCCCAGCGCACAGAACATGACCGACAGATGCACTGCATGCACGATGATGCTGTGCGACCAGCTGCGACGGCGGCGCTCCAGCCGCATGATGATGAGTGCCGCCAGCAGACACACCAGCAGCAGCCCCGCCCCAAACAGGTATTGGCCCAGCCTTGCGTGATCTTCCACCTTGTCTCCTCAATAGCCGATCACAGGCAGGTTCGGCATCTGCAAGCGCAGGAGGTCTGCCAGCACCGGCCTTGATCATCGTGGCTCAGGCTTTTCGTACGACGGGTACGGCCTGCACATATCGAAATTTCTAGGTGTTGTCAGCAGTGTTCAACCTGCGCAGGGATTATAGAAATAGCGTCATGCGCCCTTGTGTAGGAAAGCACAGCTGCGCAAGCGAGACAGGCACATAACGACGAGGAGTACCGCGGCCGGAGCAGATGTACAGGCCTGCGAACCCATGCTGCTCAAGCACATTCCGCCTCAGTAGTACACCTAGTCATACGCCCGGCGCATGACCTCCTTCCGATTCATCGCTATGTCCGGTACGTCAATTGCAAGATATTTGACACATGTACTTGACAGGTGCAAGCCTTCATCAGGGGCGCTATGGCGCTTCGCGGCATGAAGCTTGCTATCAAAGCCATAACAAAGGAGCTTTTATGCGCACTCTCGCCATCCGTATGACATTCGCCGCTGCAGCCTTGACTGCAGCCTTTGGTGCCCAGGCACAGTCTCCCGCCACGCTGGACAAGATTCAGCAGCAAGGCAAGGTGGTGATTGGCGTGCGTGAAAGCTCAGCCCCCATGGCCTATGCACTGGGCGGTAACCACAAGTTCGTCGGCTACCACGTGGAGCTGTGCGAGAAGGTGCTGGCCAAAGTCGTTCCCCAAGCCAAGATTGAATACATGGCCATGACAGCGCAGAACACCCTGCCACTGGTGCAGAACGGCACGGTGGATCTGGGCTGTGGCCCGACCACCAACAACATGGGTCGCCAGAAGCAGGTGGCGTTTTCCGTCACCACCTATGTGAGCGAAGTGCGCATGGCCGTGCCTGCGGACTCTCCCATCACTTCCTTCAAGCAGCTGGATGGCAAGACCCTGGCCGCCTCGGCTGGCACCACGGCGGTGCAGCTGCTGCGCAAATATGCCAAGGACAACAACGTCGAGCTGCCTCTGCAACTGGGCAAGGACCACTTTGAAAGCTTCATGCTGCTCGAAGCAGGCCGCGCCTCCGCCTTTGTGCTGGATGACAACCTGCTCGCAGGCGTGATTGCCAACTCCAAGAACCCCGATGGCTACAAGATCGTAGGTGAAGTGCTCGGTGCAGAGCCTATTGCACTGGTGATGCGCAAGGATGACCCCGCCTTCAAGCAGGCCGTGGATGCGGCGCTGATGGAGATGATGAAGTCCGGCGAAGTAGCCAGCATCTACGACAAATGGTTCATGCAGCCCATCCCGCCCAAGGACAAGCCTCTGAACCTGCCCATGGGCGAAACCCTGAAGCAATTGCTGCAAGAGCCCAACGACAAGCCACTGGAGGCTTACACCTCCTGATGACCGCCGTGCAGTCCGCGGATGCACGCTGCGGTCTGCAAACAGACTCTGTGTGATGGGAATGCCACGGAAAGGATGTTTGCATGATGGATCGTCGCGATTTTGTTCTCGCCAGCATGGCGGCGCTGGGACTCAGCCAGACATGGGCGCATGCGCAGTGGCCGCAAAAGCCCGTGCGCGTTGTGATCCCCTACACCGCAGGAGGAGTCACCGACAGCGTGGGCCGCAAGCTGCTGGAGCAGATGGGGAAGGCTCTGGGCCAGAACTTCATGGCAGAAAACAAAGGCGGTGCAGGTGGCACGGTCGGCATGGCGGAAGTAGCCAAAGCCCCGGCCGATGGCTATACGCTGGCGCTGAGTGCCATCAGCCCGCTGACGCTGTCACCGCATCTGATGAAGCTGCCTTACGACCCGTTCAAGGACATCGTGGCCGTCGCGCCCATGATGTATTCACCGGTCTATGTGCTGGGTACCACGGCCTTCAGCGGCAAGAGCTGGGATGACCTGATTGCCCAGGCCAAGGCCAAACCCGGCAGCATCCGCATTGCCACTTCAGGTGTGGGTTCGGTGGGGCACATCATGGTGGAACAGATTCAGGCGCAGACAGGTGTCGAGCTGGTGCACGTACCCTACAAGGGCGTGAGCCAGGTGGTAACAGATGCTGCTGGCGCACACTTTGAAGTCATGCTGGGCAACCCCTTCCCGACCATCAATGCGCTGATTGAGCAGGGCAAACTGCGCGTGCTGGCCACCACCGGCCCACAGCGTGCTCCCAACCAGCCACAGGTGCCAACCCTGGCTGAACTGGGCGTGCCACAGGCCAATCTCACCTCCATGTTTGGCTTCATGGCACCGGCAGGCACGCCTGAAGCCATACTGGAGCAGATCAACCAGCTGGTGCAGACCCATATCCGCACACCAGACATTCAGGCCATTTTGCAGGCCACCGACAATATCGCGCTCTTTCAAAGCCGGGAGGAGTTTGCAGACCTGCTGCGCAAGGAAAGCGCCAACAACGCCACCATCATTGAAAAAGCCGGGATTCGCATGTAAGCGCTGCCGTTCTTCCCTCACCTTCATCAGGAGCTGCCACGGCAGCTCTTTTTTATGCCTGCTGCGCTTGCACCATGAAACTCGCAGCCGCTTCTTTGAGCCAGTCGCGAAAGACCTGCAGCGGCGGATAGTCCGTGCGGTTGCTGGGCCAGGCGAGGTAGTAGCGCTCTGCGCTTTCCATTTCCGGGTATCCGGGCAGCGCATGCACCAAGTCCCCGTTGGCCAGTTCCCGCGTGATCAGAAACTTGGGCAGCAAGGCAATGCCCACCCCGGCCGTGGCTGCCTGCGCAGCCGTTGCGAACTGGTCCAGCAGCATGCCCGGCGTTTCGCTCACACGGCTGCCCTGGTGCTCAAACCAGCGGCGCCACGCATCCGGGCGGGAGGTCAGATGCAGCAGCGGCGCCTTCATCAGATCCTGTGGCTGGGCAAACTGGTGCTGCTGCCACATCTGCGGGCTGCAGGCTGGCACCACGGTTTCGCTCATCAGAAACTCCAACTCTGCACCAGGCCAGTGCGGCTGACCAAAGTGGATGGCGGCATCCACGGCTTCGAGCTGAAAGTCAAACTGCGAAAGGCGTGTGGTCAGATTGATGGTGATGCCAGGCTGTGCCGAAAAGAACTGCGGCAGGCGCGGCGCCAGCCAGCGTGTGCCAAAGGTCGGCAAGATGGCCAGGTTGAGCTGGCCACCTTGCGGGTTGGTGCGAAAGCTCAGCGTGGCATTCGCAATGCGCATGAGTGAGCCACGGATTTCCTGGGCATAGGCCTGGCCAGCAGCCGTCAGGCGCACGGTCTGGCGCTCACGCACAAAAAGCTCCGCTTCCAGCCTTTCTTCCAGCGCCCGTATCTGGCGGCTGACTGCACTTTGCGTGAGGTGCAGCTCTGCGGCGGCGGCTGTAAAACTCTGATGCCTGGCTGCGGCTTCAAACGCGCACAGCAAGGACATGGGGGGCAGAAAACGTCGAGACAGAGACATGGGATGCAGACAAGGGAAAGCAAGGCCAAGGTCATTCCAGAAATGCATGACCTACGCACACGATTATCGTTTGACCATGGTCAATCAAGCACGCAATATGCATAGCAAATATCTGGTGATAACCCTGCGCATATACGCGATCAGCACCTGATTTTTCTTGTCCCTTGTTTTGCACTTACTGCCATGAGCCACACCCAGCCCCATTCCGGTTTCGTCTCCAGCAACGATATTCGCACCCGCTTCTCACGCGCCATGTCTGACATGTACCGCAAGGAAGTTCCCCAATACGGCACCCTGGTGGAGTTGGTGGCCGATGTGAATGCACAGGTGCTGCAGGCCGACCCTCAACTGCACGCGCAGCTGGCACGTACCGGTGAACTCGAGCGTCTGGATGTGGAGCGCCATGGTGCCATCCGTGTGGGTACGGCCCAGGAGCTGTCCACACTGCGCCGCCTGTTTGCCGTCATGGGCATGGAAGCCGTGGGCTACTACGACCTTTCCGTCGCTGGTGTGCCGGTGCACTCCACAGCATTTCGTCCCGTCAAGGATGAAGACCTGCTAGCCAATCCGTTCCGCGTCTTTACCTCGCTGCTGCGTCTGGAACTGATTCAAGACCCCGCCCTGCGTGCGCAAGCGCAGGAAATTCTGGCGCGCCGCAATATCTTCACGCCACGCCTGCTGGAGCTGATTGCACAGGCTGAGCGCGATGGTGGCCTGAACGATGCAGATGCCGACCGCTTTGTGGAGGAAGCGCTGGAAACCTTCCGCTGGCACAGCGAAGCCACGGTGGACGCAGCTACCTACACGGCCCTGCAGCAGGCACACCGCCTGATTGCAGACGTGGTGTGCTTCAAAGGCCCGCACATCAACCACCTGACACCACGCACGCTGGACATTGACGCTGCGCAGGCAGGCATGCCCGCACGCGGCATGGATGCCAAGGATGTGGTGGAAGGCCCTCCTCGCCGCAACTGCCCTATCCTGCTGCGCCAGACCAGCTTCAAGGCGCTCAAGGAAAGCATCCGCTTTACCGATACGCAAGGCGATGCACTGGGTGCACACACCGCCCGCTTTGGTGAAATTGAGCAGCGCGGCGTAGCGCTGACACGCAAGGGCCGCGCCCTGTACGACACGCTGCTGGCCCAGGTGCGCAGCATGGACAACGCAGGCAGCGCCGCCAGCGACTACACGGAGCGCCTGCAGGCCGCATTTGCACAGTTCCCGGACGACCACGCCACACTGCGCCAGCTGGGCCTGGCTTTCTACCGCTACAGCATCAGCGGCCCGGTCTCCCAGGAACATGCCGATGCAGATCTGGAAACCCTGATTGCCCAGGGCGTGGTACAGGCAGAACCCATTACCTATGAAGACTTTCTGCCCGTGAGTGCGGCCGGCATCTTCCAGTCCAACCTGGGCGGCGACGAGCAGAAGCACTACCAGGCCAATGCCGCACAGCAGGCCTTTGAAGCGGCACTGGGCGGCAGCGTGCACGATGAGATTGCGCTGTATGAAGCCGCGCAGCAGCGTTCCCTGCACCAGGTGTGCGAAGCACTGGGACTGGCGGTGCAAGCATGAGCGAATGGACACCACAGGCCATTGAGCAGGCCCTGCTGCCCATCGTAGGCCGCCATGGTCTGCTGATGGGCGATGACACGGTCAGCTACGAACACGGCGCACGCTACGGCCACGGCAAAGCCCTGTGTGTGGTGCGCCCTGCCACCATCGAAGAAGTGCAGGAGGTGGTGCGCTGGTGTGCAGCCCACCATATTCCACTGGTTCCACAGGGTGCCAACACCGGTCTGGTGGGCGCCAGCACGCCGGATGACAGCGCCACGCAGGTGGTGCTCTCTACCAGCCGTCTGCGCCAGCAGTGCGAGATTGATGCAGCCAACCGCAGCGTCACTGTCGATGCTGGCATGACGCTGCAGGAACTCAACGAAAAGCTGGAGCCACTGGGTCTGTGGTTCCCGGTAGATCTGGGTGCCAATCCGTCGATTGGCGGCATGGTGGCGGCCAACACGGGCGGCACGCGCCTGATCCGCTACGGTGATGTACGCCACAACGTGCTGGGCCTGCAGGTCGTGCTGCTGCACCCGCAGGCACAAGTCCTGCAACTGGGCCGCGCGCTGCGCAAGGACAACACAGGGCCAGACCTCAAGCAGCTGTTCATCGGCACCTCAGGTGCTGGCGCTGTCATTACGCAGGTCACGCTGGAAGTGCAGCGCAAGCCGCAGCAAAACGCCACCGCCCTGGTGGTGCCCACCTCGGATGAAGCGGTACTGCAGCTGCTGCAGGCACTGGAGCAGGATCTGGGCGACTACCTCAGTGCCTTTGAAGGACTGAGTGGCAATGCCATGCAGGCAGCGATTGAACACGTGCCCAATCTGCGCAACCCGTTTGCGCCAGAGCCTGCACCGGACTTTGCCATTCTAATCGAGCTGGAAGCGCAGAGCAGCAAGACCTACACCGGGCTCGACCTGCAGGAAGCGCTGAACCAGTTTCTGCAGGACCAGTTCGAGCACACCATCTGCAATGCCGTAATTGGCAATGCAGCAGAGCTCTGGCACCTGCGCCACAGCATCACCGAAGGTGCACGCGCACTGGGCAAGCCCATTGCCTTTGACGTGAGCGTGCCCCGCTCGCACATCATGGCGTTCTGCCGGGCTGCGCGTGCCGTGGTCGCTCAGGACTTTCCTTTCCTGCACGTGGTGGACTTTGGCCATATTGCCGATGGTGGCGTGCACTTCAACGTCATCTGGCGCAACGATGCGGCCCTGCCCTATGACCCGGCCCAGGTGCAGGCCCTGCGCGATCGCATCTACGCCATGGTGGTGCAGGACTTTGCCGGCAGCTATAGCGCAGAGCATGGCATTGGCCCCCACAACCTTGCCTACTACCAGCAATACACACCAGCACCCGTACGCCAGCTGGCACAGGGGCTGCGCCAGCTGATGGACCCTGAGCAGCTGTGTGGCACGGTGGACTTTGGCCTGAACGCTGCCGTGCACTAAGCCTTGCCCTGCTTCACGAAACGGCCTGCCATGGTGCAGGCCACTTTTTCCTGTCCCAGTCCTTGTATGACCATGACACCTATGCCGCTGGCTGAATTCACCCCCATGTTTGCGGAGCCTGTGGGCTCGCCCATTCGTGAGCTGTTTCCCTACCTGAGCCGCCCGGGCATGATTTCGCTCGCTGGTGGCTACCCTTCTGCCAGCTTGCTCGACGCACAGGGGCTGGCCATGGCCGCCCAGCAGGCCATGCAGGAAGGCAGCGCACATTTGCAGTACGGCGCCACCGAAGGCATACCCAGTCTGCGCAAGGCCTTGGCCCAACAGGCACAGGACCGCGGCATGCAGGCACGTGCAGAAGACATTCTGGTGACCACCGGCTCGCAGCAAGGCTTTGACCTGCTGGTGCGGGTGCTGATCTCGCCTGGCGATACGGTACTGGTGGAAGTCCCTGCCTACCCTGCCACCCTGCAGGCACTGCGGCTTGCACAGGCGCAGATGCTGTCCGTTCCCATGGATGCCGATGGTCTGGACACCGAGGCACTGGCGCAATTGCTGTCCACACTGCCTGACAGCCAGCGCCCCAAGCTGCTGTACACCGTGCCCAACTTCTCCAACCCACGCGGCAGCCTGCTGTCGGCCAGCAGACGCTCGCAGCTGGTGCAGCTGGCGCTGCAATACGGCTTCTGGATTGTGGAAGACGACCCCTATGGTGAGCTGCGTTTTGATGCAGCCGATGGCCAGCCGCTGGCCATGCCACCCACACTGTTCGCCGTGGCCCAGCAGATACTGGAGGGCAGCAGCGCACGCAATCCGGTGATCTATCTCAGCAGCCTCTCCAAAACCGTGGCACCCGCCTTGCGGGTGGGATGGATGCTGGCAGATGCCACCATGCTGCGCCGCTGCAGCATTGCCAAGCAGACCAGCGATCTGTGCACCTCTCCGCTGGCCCAGGCGATTGCCGCCGCCTATCTGGCGGGGGGGCGCTATGCCGCTACCGTGGAACGTGCCCGCCGCGAATACCAGCGCCGCATGCAGGCGCTGACAGAAGGGCTGCTGCAACTGCCCGGCCAGCCGATTCGCTGCACCGTCCCTGCAGGCGGCATGTTTGTCTGGGCGCAACTGGACCCTGCACTGGATGCACAGCGGCTATTTGATGCTGCCGTGGACAACGGCGTGGTCTATGTGCCGGGGCGCGCCTTCTACCCTGATCAGCCGGACGTGCATACGCTGCGCATGTCGTTTGCAGCCCCTGAAGTGCCAGACATTCAGGCCTCCGTGCAGCGACTGGCGCGCGCCTGCGAGAGCGCCATGCAGTCCTGAATGCCAGCTTGCTGAACGCAACAAAAAAGCCCACAGGCCAAGGGCCTGTGGGCTTTGCTGCATGTGGGCTGTGCGTAATCGCGGCTTATGCGGCGTCCGTGGTTTCGGCGCGCACGTCGAATTCCACCTTCCAGCGTTCGCTGCCGCCCACGGGCACGGCGTTGAGCTCCAGGGTGCCGATGTCGGTCACCCGTGCCTGCAGAGTCACGGGCACCACTTCACCGGGCTGACGGCCTTCGGCGGGCAGATTGGCTTCAATCTCCTGCAGCTCCACCAGCTCTTCTGGTCCCCAGAAGTCCAGCATGGTGCCCACCGTGTCGCTACGGCGCACGCTGGAGCCAAAGAAGCGCAGGCGAACGGGCTCACCCACCACCAGACCCAACTGCAGGTCGGGCACGGCAGCTTCGGTGCCTTCTTCCATGCCAAACGGTGCCAGGCACAGCGCGGAAATGGGTGGCTCCATGCCGGGAATGGCAGGCATGTTCGATTCCACACCGATGTAGTACGACTGTGCCGTACCGCCGCGGATGCGCATGCCACGGCCCGATGCAGTGATGTGGCCGTAATAGGCTGCGCCACGGGCCACGGCCAGGTCCAGATTGGCACCGTCGAGCAGGCGTGCAGGCTCGCAGGCCTCTTCATCGAGCCAGCCATTGATGACTTCCAGAATGCGCTGCTCAATCTGCGTGGCCTTGAGCACACCACCGTTGAACAGGATCGCCGTAGGGTGCAGGAAGGTGGAGCCAGGCTCCTGATTGCCTTCCAGGCCGGGAATGTTGTCCAGCGCGTTGACCTGGCGGCTCAGGAAGGCTGCCAGATGGCGTGTGACGGCGGCATCCTGCGCATAGGGCAGGCCCAGCTGCGTCAGACCTGCGCGGGCGCGGGTCTGGGGCTTGTCGCTGACGGCCACCTTGGGGAAAAAGCCTTCAACCAGCATGGCCAGCACTTCGTCGCGCGTGACTTCGGTGCGGATGCTGCCGCCAATGAGCTTGCTGCCACGGCTGGGTACAACCACAGGCACGGATTGCAGGCTGCTGTCTGCCAGCAGCTGCTCCTTGGCAGCGCGACAGCCATGCGCCAGCGCGCGGGTTTGCCAGGCGTCCAGCTGCTTGCCTTCGGCGGCCAGCTTGCGCGCCACACCGTAGGCCAGCGCCAAGTCCATATTGTCGCCGCCGAGCAGAATGTGCTCACCCACGGCAATGCGCTGCAGCTCGAGGTTGCCATCGCGCTCCAGCACGGCGATCAGCGACAGGTCGGTGGTACCACCGCCCACGTCCACCACGAGGATGATGTCGCCATGCTTGACCTGCTTGCGCCATGCGCCATTGCTGGCCTGAATCCAGCTGTACAGCGCCGCCTGTGGTTCTTCCAGCAAGTTCAGGTTCTTGAAGCCTGCAGCACGGCAGGCCTCGGCTGTCAACTCACGCGCAGCGGGGTCAAACGATGCGGGGATGGTGACGGTGATGTCCTGCTGGTCAAACGGCGCTTCAGGGTGGGCTTGCTCCCAGGCCCAGCGCAGATGTTCCAGATAACGGATGGAGGCTGTCAGGGGCGAGATGCGGCTGACTTCAGCGGGCGCATCGGCTGGCAACAAGGGGCTTCGGCGGTCTACGCCGGGGTGGCACAGCCAGCTCTTGGCACTGCTGACCAGGCGAATCGGCGTGGCCGCACCACGGCTGCGCGCAAATTCACCGACGATAAAGTCCTGCTGCGCCTTGCCGGGCAGGGTGCGTTCGGCTTCGGTCAGCTCGCTCTCGTGCGGCAGGTACAGAAACGATGGCAGCAGCGGCAGGGCCTGCACGCTGGCAGGAGCCGTGAGCTGTGGGATATCCAGCACTTGCTGCACAACCTTTTCGCCATCGCTGGCGGCCTTGTCCACAAAGGACAGTGCACAGTGCGTGGTACCGAGGTCAATACCAATGCTGAATTTCGTACCATTTTGGCCTTCAGCGCCCGTGGATACTGCGCTAGCAGCTACGGAATTTGCAGGCGCAGACGGTGCGGCGGCGTTGCCCGACTGGGCGATGGATGCAAACACGCTCATGGCTTACAGCTCCACTTCTGCCTGGGCAATGACCTTGGCGGCCTGCGTGTCGGTGAGCTGGGGCAGCTTCACTTCGGTGACCTGCCAGCCGCGGTGACCCAATGTGCCAGTGAAGGGGGCCTGCCCCACCACATTGCCGGTCAGGCGCACGGCAGCGGCATCAAAGCCTGCCTGCAGCGTAATGCGCGAGCCTTCGGCTTCGCTGCGCACAGGTTCGATGCTGAAATGCTCGCGCAGTACCTTGCGGCAGCCTTCATGCACCACACGGGCGGCGGCACCGATTTCGGCATCGGTGTAGGGCGCCACGTCTTCCTGGATGAAGTCCACAAAGCGGGCTTCGCGCTGCATCAGGCCCAGCAGCTGCAGGGCCGCAGTCTGCGTGGGTACTTCCACGGTTTTTTCGACAATCTTTTCGACCGGAATCTCTACGCGCTTTTCAACGGTTTTCTCGACGACTTTTTCCACGGGCACTTCCACGCGGACTTCGACGATCTTCTCCACCGGCACTTCAACGCGCACTTCCTTGGGGGCCACGTCAGCCGCCAGGGCTTCGCCGGCGCGCAGGCGGGTGATGTCAGCGGCCAGGCGGCCGTTGCCCAGAATGGCAAAAAAACTGCCGATCGCAATCGCGATGCGACTCAAGAATGAGGGTGGTGTTTGGGATGTCATAGACATGTTTCATGAAGCGCTGCCAGCAGCAGGCAGCGGCAAGCGCGCGTGTCCAGCCATGACGGCAGACCAGTGTCTGCCTGTTCCACGCAGGGGCTCGCAACAGCCCATGCACGCGCGCGCAAGAGGGCCGATGTTACCCAAAGCACCAAGTCCTGCGCTATTTCAAGGTATCGGCACCTCTGTCAGCGCCTGCACGCAGCTGTCACAGGCTATGCTTGCAGCCTTGCTTTCTGCTGTGATTTGCTCCTGCCATGTCTGCCTCCCCTGAAGCCCCCAACGCCCAGAAACAGCGCCGCGGCATCTCGCGCCTGTGGCATGCCGGCCGCTATTCCATCGAAGGTCTGTGCGCAGGCTGGCGTGAATCCGCCGCCTTTCGCCTGGAGGTGGTGCTGGCGGTACTCATGCTGCCCGCCAGCTTCTGGCTGGGCCGTCACTGGCTGGAGACTGCCGTGCTCGCTGCAGCCGTCGTGGCCGTGATGGTGGTGGAACTGCTCAACACCGGCATTGAAGCCGCGATTGACCGCATCGGCCCCGAATGGCATGCCCTGTCCAAGCTCGCCAAAGACCTGGGCAGCGCCGCCGTGCTGCTGAGCCTGCTGCTGTGCGGCGGCATCTGGGCTGCTGCGCTCTATGCCCGCTGCGTGGCCTGATACCGCAGGCGTTTGTGCCGGTATCGCAGCTTGCTCATAATCGCGCTTTTCCATTTTCCCCATCCCCATGGTCTGGATGCATGCCTCTGTGACGACTGACATGCGCCGCTGCGCTCTGGCAGCTGCGCCGCAGTCCCGTGCCTGCATGCTGCGCACCCCACACGCGCACAGCCATGGCGTGCCTCTGGCCTTTATCTGCCTCAGTGGCGTTACGGCCATGCTTTCCGCCGCCGTGCGGAAGGCGTAAGACAACACCTCTCCCCTCCGCACGGCCCCACACACGCTTGCTACCCACCGCAAGAGCATGTGCACGCCCGGATGGGCCGCGTCACGTCTGCACTGGCAGCGCAGCACCGGCACATGCCCGTTTTCCCATCCCCCCGGAACTGAACGAGCTTGACCCCATGGAAATGGAACTGACCCAGACTTTTTTACGCGGCAAAAACCCCTGTGCCGCAGGCTACCGCTGGTTTGTGCGCAATGGCCTGAGCGGCAAGGACTACCAGGCTGCCATGGACACCCAGGTGCGCGCAGGACGTGTGGAAGACGCGCGCTGGCTGCTGGAGAACTTTGGCGCCACCAGCACCGTGCTGGAACTGGACAGCCTGGAGGCAGACAACTTTGTCTACGCCGGCACACTGATCGTGCGTGGTGATGTGCGCGTCCCCGGCCAGCTGCTGGTGGGCCGCAGCCTGCAGACCAGTGCCGGCATCCGCGCAGGCACGCTGGAGGTGGGCGAAGACATCCACAGCGCGGGCGCCATTTTTTCAGACACCTTGCTCAGGGCCGGAGGCCATATCAAGGCCGCATGGAGCATCGAGGTGCAGGGCGATATCCGCGCCGAGCATCTGCGCTGCGGCTGGGAGCTGCGCTGTGGCGGGCAGGTGCAGCTGCAGGGCGAAGCCGTGGTGGGCCAGCACATCGAGATAGACGGTGCGCTGCAATGCGGCAAGGGCCTGCGCGCAGGTGGCA
>JAEZZU010000375.1 GCA_023418355.1 Pseudomonadota bacterium
TGGAAACAACATTGGTGTTGATGGTCATGGCCATGGCGAATGCTCCTAATACCGTAATGCTCGAAAGTTTGCGTTTGCTAAGCGGGGCGGTGTTTCACTTGCTTTCCATGGTCTTGCTGCTGCAAGGACCGGCTCGCCCTCTGTGCATGTTTTTTCGGCGGCCCTGCGCAGAACTTGAGGACAAAAACGTACTGTTACAAACAAAAAAGACCAAGCCCCGGAGAGCCTGGTCATCAAAGCAAACTTTCAAAAACTTGCTGCGCTTGCGCAGCGCAGCAAGCAGTACTTAGCGCAGCAGGCTCAGTACGTTCTGTGGCAGCTGGTTAGCCTGTGCCACCATGGCCGTACCCGCCTGCTGCAGGATTTGCGAGCGGCTCAGGTTGGCGGTTTCCGCTGCGAAGTCAGCATCCACAATGCGACCGCGAGCAGCCGAGATGTTTTCGTTCATGATGTCGATGTTCTCAATCGACTTTTCAAAACGGGTTTGCAGTGCACCTAAGTCACCACGGGCAGAGTTCACTTGCGTGATAGATGCATCAATCTTTTTGAGTGCCAACCAAGCATCTGACTGGGTAGCTACCGACAGGCTGTTCAAGCCCTTAGCGGCCGCAGTACCAGCAGCATTTGCCGGAATCTTATCTGTATCAGCATCTTGAGCGACGTCTTTAAGACTGGACGAGGCCTCTGCAAAGCCTTCTAACTTAATAGCTTTATCACTACGAAGCTGAATATTTCCATCCTCCAAAAAAGCCGTTACCCCCGTATCTGCGGTTTTTGCATTGATAGCGGAAACAACTTGACCAAGACGCTCTGTGCCACTAACTGCTGCGTCAATATTGTCTAGAGTAGTGCCATTAACTTTCAAACCAGTCAGTGCTTTGGTGTAACCAGGATTCGTTGCATCTCCGGCTGCTAATTTAGTCTTATCACCAGCAGCTTTGTAGTAGCTAACTCCACCCAGTTCAGCAGCCTTAGCATTCACCAAGCCACCGACCGTAATATTGTCTCCAGCTGAAGCACCAACTTGGAACACCCCCCCCGCAAAGTCACCATTCAACAGTTTTTTGCCATTGAACTCACTGGTCTTTGCCACGCGGTCAATTTCCGACACCAGTTGCGACACTTCAGCTTGCATGGCCTTGCGGTCATTTTCGCTATTGGTGGCGTTGGACGACTGCACCGCCAGCTCACGCATGCGTTGCAGCATATCGCCCACCTTGCTCAGCGCACCTTCGGCCGTCTGCGCCAGCGAGATACCGTCATTGGCATTGCGGGCTGCCACAGCCAGACCACTGGACTGTGCTTTCATGCGCTCAGAAATGGCCAGGCCAGCCGCATCGTCCTTGGCGCTGTTGACGCGCAGGCCCGAAGACAGGCGCTGCATGGAAGTAGCCAGCGAGCTGCCAGAAAGGCTCAGATTGCGCTGCGAGTTGATCGATACAACGTTGGTATTAATGGTCATTGCCATTTTTTATTCCCCTTCAAAAACCTTGAAAGCCATGGCAGCGCAGCCCGTGCAATTCAGCAGGAAAACTGCTGCGCTGCATGCATGACTTAGCGCAGCAGGCTCAGCACATTCTGTGGCAGCTGGTTGGCCTGGGCCACCATGGCGGTACCTGCCTGCTGCAGGATTTGCGAGCGGCTCAGATTGGCGGTTTCCGCTGCAAAGTCCGCATCCACAATACGGCCACGGGCTGCAGAAATGTTTTCGTTCATGATGTCGATATTCTCAATCGACTTTTCAAAACGGGTTTGCAGCGCACCCAGATCACCTCGTGCAGAACTGATCTTATTAATCGCGTCGTCAATCTTCTTCAAAGCAACCCATGCATCGGCTTGCGATTTTACGGACAAGGTATCAATACCTTTTTGATTCGCCTGGGCTGCAGTAACGACATCGTGAACATCAGTGACGGTAGTTTCACCAGTCTTCGTCCAAGTAACCTTTTTTTCACCAGTTGCTACTACATCATTTGAATAGAGGGTTACATTTCCCCCCTCTGTAAAAGCAACAATACCTGTACTCGCTGTCTGCGCATTAATAGCGGCGACAACTTGTGCACCACGCTCTTTCGCTGTACCCACCGCATCAAGGCTCACCTTAACTCCTGCGAACTCAAGGGTACCTGATTCTGCAAATTTGCCACCCAATGCAGTCAAAGTCACGGCACCTGTAGCTTTCGCATAGCTAATGTTTGACAACTCTGCAGCTTTAACATTTGCTAAAGCACCTACGGTGATATTGTCACCAGCGGAAGCACCAACCTGGAAGACGCCACCAGCAAAATCGCCATTCAGCAGTTTCTTGCCATTGAACTCACTGGTCTTTGCCACGCGATCAATTTCAGAAATCAGCTGCGACACTTCAGCTTGCATGGCCTTGCGGTCATTTTCGCTATTGGTGGCGTTGGACGACTGTACCGCCAGCTCACGCATGCGTTGCAGCATATCGCCGACCTTGCTCAAAGCACCTTCAGCGGTCTGTGCCAGCGAAATGCCATCGTTGGCATTGCGTGCAGCCACAGCCAAGCCGCTGGATTGCGCTTTCATGCGCTCAGAAATAGCCAAACCTGCCGCGTCGTCCTTGGCGCTGTTCACACGCAGACCCGAAGACAGGCGTTGCATGGAAGTCGACAGAGAGCTGGCGGACAGGCTCAGGTTACGTTGCGCATTGATCGACACAACGTTGGTATTTATGGTCATTGCCATTTTTTATTTCCCCTTCAAAAAACCGAGATGAAGGTGCGCTGTCTCTGTGGCAAACCATGGCAAAGACCATGGTGCTGTGCAAGCACGCGAGATTCACGCACTTCATATTTCAGAGCAGCTAGCGCTTTATAAATAAGGTTTTGTGACTTATTTATTTACGAAACACTTATCTATTCAGCGCAAGCCGCTCTATTTTTTATTGCAGCAGACTCAGCACACCCTGTGGCAGCTGGTTGGCCTGGGCGACCATGGCGGTGCCTGCCTGCTGCAGGATCTGGGTGCGGCTCAGGCTGGCAGTTTCTGCTGCAAAGTCAGCATCCACAATGCGGCCACGGGCAGCAGAGATGTTTTCATTCATGATGTCGATGTTCTCAATCGACTTTTCAAAGCGGGTTTGCAGAGCACCCAGGTCGGCACGTGCGCTGTTAATTTGATTAATGGCAGAGTCAATAGACTTCAGAGCCTTCCAGGCATCAGCTTGGGTAGTGACTTTCAGGCTCTGAATACCAACCTCAGGAGCTGTAGAGGCAGTAGCAAACTTCAGATCTGTTGCAGTAATACCAAAGGCATCCTTAATTGTTACGGCTGTGTAGGCAGCAGCTGGGTCTGCGGCATTCATGCCAGAGAAAGAGATATCTTCATTTTTCGTTGACAAAATCTCAATGCTTTTTTTGTCTTCGCTCAAAAATGCGGTCACGCCTGTGTCGGCTGTTTTGGCGTTAATAGCAGCAACCAGTTGACCCAATCGCTCTTCACCCGAGCTCGCCGCTGCCAAAGAACCTAAGCTAGTCGCCCCCAGCTTCAACTCTCCAGTGGCTGCTGTTACTGTGACATCCGCAGCATTTACTGCCAGCGTGCCCTTGGCATAGCTGATTGAAGATAGCTTGGCAGCGGTCGCATCCACCAAACCACCTACAGTGATGTTGTCACCAGCCGCAGAACCCACCTGGAACACAGCACCTGCAAACGAGCCATTGAGCAACTTGGTGCCGTTAAATTCCGATGTCTTGGCCACGCGGTCAATTTCGGAAATCAGCTGAGAGACTTCTGCCTGCAGTGCTTCACGGTCGGTCTTGCTGTTGGTGGCGTTGGAAGCCTGCACAGCCAGTTCACGCATGCGCTGCAGCATGTCGCCCACCTTGCCCAGTGCGCCTTCAGCAGTCTGTGCCAGGGAGATACCATCGTTGGCATTCCGCGCTGCCACGGTCAGGCCACGGGATTGGGCATTCATGCGTTCAGCAATGGCCAGACCAGCTGCATCATCCTTGGCGCTGTTCACACGCAGGCCCGAAGACAGGCGCTGCATGGCGGTACCCAGCTGGCTGCCAGACAGGCTCAGGTTGCGCTGGGCATTGATGGAAACAACGTTGGTGTTGATGGTCATGGCCATGGTGTGGTGTCCTTACTTGCTGGGTACGCTGAAAGTTTGTTTGCAATGCCAGATCTTTGTGGTGAGCTGCCTGCGCCGTCTTTGCGGCATTGGAGTGCGGCTCCTGATCTGTACACCCATTACTTCGGCCACGCATGCCACTTCTTTAGAAGAAATTTCACGATTTCTTACAGGTCACCCAGGCTCAACACTCCACGCTGACTTAAGTCTTTGAATACAAAGAAAAAGCCCTGCAGGGCAGGGCTTGGGTGGTGGCATGGCAGCAAGACAAGCGCCTGCCTGATACCTCAGCGCAGCAGGCTCAGCACTTGCTGCGGCAGCTGATTGGCCTGCGCCACCATGGCGGTGCCTGCCTGCTGCAGGATCTGGGTGCGGCTCAGGCTGGCCGTTTCTGCAACGGCAAGAAGTACACCTCTTAAGGGCTCTACATGACAAACGGTATTTGTCCGACAGGTATGACGATGAACGGTAAGCAAGGCCTCAAGGGAAACAGCAAGAAAGCTGGTTTTTGCACCTTTATTCCGCGCAATACGAAGCAGACAACCATAGAAGAATTGCCCCATCGCTAGCGTTGCCTGTCGCACATCTATGCCCATGGTCTATGTGAGCGATCCAAGCAACTCGCTTTTTCTGAAGGAAGCACAGCAATGGCCGCAACTATCAATACGAAT
>JAEZZU010000261.1 GCA_023418355.1 Pseudomonadota bacterium
GATGCGCTGCTCCAGCGCATCGGCCAGTGAGCGCAGTTCGCGCGCGGCGTTCTTGTAGCTGGTGATGTCGGCATAGCTGGTCACAAAGCCGCCATCGGGCAAGGGGTTGCCGCGAATTTCCAGCACCGTGCCATCGCCTTTTTCACTTTCGTGCAGGTGGGATTTGCCGCTGCGCAAATGGCTCAGGCGCCGCTGAATCGCTTCTTCCATCGGAGCCGGGCCGAGCAGGCCGCGCCGGGCGTTAAAGCGCAGCAGCGCCTCAATGGGGGTACCCACCTGCATCAACTCTGACGGATAGCGAAACAGCTCGACATAGCGTGAGTTCCAGGCCACCAGATTCAGATTGGCATCAATGATGACCACGCCCTGCGGCAGGTGCTCCAGGCTGCGCGAGAGCCCCATGTCGGCCTTCTGCGCGGCCTGCACGATGCCGTCCTGCGCGGTGCGCAGCTCCTGGGCATGCTGCTTGAGCACGGTCTCCAGCTCCTGGCGGCTGCGCAGACGTATGCGTGCAATGCGCTGGCGCTGGCGGACGTAGAGCAGCAGCAGACTGCCTGTGAGCCACAGTCCGCCGGCTGCAATCGCCGCCCACCAGCTGGTGGTGACGCTGGAGCCCGTGTTGTGCAGCAGGTGCATCTGCCAGTTGCTGTTGGGCAGGCGCACGCTTTGCAGCAGCATCTGGCTGGGCACCGCTGGGTCCTGGATGTTCACCAGGCGACTGCCATTGGGCAGGTGCTTGTAGACCTTGTATTCCAGCGGCGTGAGCTTTTCGTCCTGGTACTGGCGGGTGCTCTGCAGCTCGGCAATATCGGCCTCGGTCAGGCCATGCAGGAGGCGGTAGCGCCAGTCTTCGCGGCTGGTCAGAAAGGTCACGCCATGGTCATCAGAGACGACCACGATGTCTGAGGTGCGTGGCCACTGGCGCTCGAGCTCCTGCAGGGCGATCTTGATGGCAATCAGCCCCAGCACCTGTCCATCATCGTCATAGATGGCGCGGGACAGAAAGTAGCCCGGCTGGCCCGTGGTGGTGCCAATGCCGTAGAAGCGCCCGCTGCCGGTGCGCAGCGCATCCTGCACATAGGGGCGGTAGCTGTAGTTCTCGCCCACATTGCTGTGTTCTGCATTCCAGTTGCTGGCCGCCAGGGCCAGGCCATTGCGGTCAATCAGCGTCAGCGTGGAGGACTGGCTCGCGCCATTGGCGCGTTCAAGCTTGCGGTTGAGCCGGGCTACATCGGCCGCGGTCAGCGGGCGCGACAGGGCATCGCGCAGCTCGGGGTCCAGCGACAGCACTTCGGGCAGGGTGCGAAAGCGGTCCACACGCTGCGTGAGCGCCTGGGCGCGGACTTCCAGCTGGCGCTGGAAGGATTCGCTCTCATGCCGCAGCGACTGCCGCCATGTGAGCCAGCCAACGATCAGCATGCTCAGCAGCGTGCCTGCGATCAGGATGCTGATGGTCCAGAGGGGGCGGCGGAGTTGGGGAAACATCTGTGCAGTGTGCCCGGATTGGCGGTGCGACGCCCCGTGGCACCGCAATTACACCGCCTCATCCTGTTCGTATTTCTACGTATTTTTGGCCAATTCAGGGCCTAAAACCGGCCATCTAATACCAATTGGTTATCGGCAGCGCAGCACTGCAGCGGTACAACTTCAACAGCTGCACCGCACGGTGCATTTTTATTTGGACTTCTGGAAGACATAGCATGCACGCTATCCCCGCTGAAGCCGCAGCTGCTCCCAAGCTGCCGTTCTATCGCCAACTGTATTTCCAGGTGGTGTTCGCCATCGTTGTCGGCGTACTGCTGGGCTACTTTGAGCCAGCGTATGGCGCTGCCATGAAGCCGTTTGGTGACGCGTTCATCAAGCTGATCAAGATGATCATCGCGCCGGTGATCTTCCTGACCATCGTCACCGGTATCGCCGGCATGACGCACCTGAGCACCGTGGGCCGTGTGTTCGGCAAGGCCATGGCGTACTTTCTGACCTTCTCGACGCTGGCACTGGTCGTGGGCCTGATCGTGGCCAATGTGTTCCAGCCCGGCGCTGGCATGAACATCAATGTGGCCGATCTGGACCAGAAGGCCGTGCAGGGCTATGTCGCCAAGTCGCACGACATGACACTGACCGGCTTTGTGATGGACATCATCCCCAAGACGCTGATCAGCCCCTTCATTGGCGACAACATCCTGCAGGTGCTGCTGGTGGCTGTGCTGTTCGGTGTGTCGCTGGCCATGGTGGGCGAAGCTGGCAAGCCCATCCTGAACTTCTTTGAAGCGCTGCAAAAGCCCGTGTTCAAGCTGGTGAACATCGTGATGAAGGCTGCTCCCATCGGTGCCTTCGGTGCCATGGCCTTCACCATCGGCAAGTTCGGTCTGGGCTCGCTGCTGAACCTGGTGGAACTGGTGATGACCTTCTACATCACCTCGGCCATCTTCGTGCTGGTGGTGCTCGGCGCCGTGGCCCGTGCCTGCGGCTTCTCCGTGGTCAAGCTGATCCGCTACCTGAAGGAAGAGCTGCTGCTGGTGCTGGGTACTTCCTCGTCCGAATCGGCCCTGCCCAGCCTGATGCACAAGATGGAACACGCTGGCTGCAAGAAGTCCGTCGTGGGTCTGGTGGTGCCTACCGGCTACTCCTTCAATCTGGACGGCACCAACATCTACATGACGCTGGCTGCGCTGTTCATCGCTCAGGCGACGAACACCGAGCTGACGCTGGGTCACCAGATTGCGCTGCTGCTGGTTGCCATGCTGTCTTCCAAGGGCGCTGCTGGCGTGACCGGTGCAGGCTTCATCACTCTGGCCGCAACACTGGCCGTGGTGCCTGAAGTGCCTGTGGCGGGCATGGCACTGATTCTGGGTGTGGACCGTTTCATGTCGGAATGCCGTTCGCTGACCAACTTCATCGGCAACGCCGTGGCAACCGTGGTGGTTTCGCGCTGGGAAAAGGGCGTGGACATGCAGCGCCTGAATGCCGTGCTGGATGGCCAGAACGTGCCTGCGCTGGAAGAAACACCTGTCGTGGCTGCCAAGGCTGCATAAGCAGACACGCTTCACGCTCAAACCAAGGGTGCTTCGGCACCCTTTTTTGTTGGCGCAGCGCTGGCAGTGACCAGCCGCCACGCGCACAATGCCAGCCTATCGATACTGCCGCTTCTTCTGCACCTCACCCCTACGACGCACTGACTCCGGACTGTGTGCTGGATGCGCTCAGCAGCGTGGACCTGTGGCCCGACGGGCGGCTGCAGCCGCTGGGCTCCTACGAAAACCGCGTGTATCAGCTCTGTCTGGATGCTCCCGAGCAAGGCTGCGACAAGGTGGTGGCCAAGTTTTACCGGCCCGGCCGCTGGAGTGCGGCACAGATTCTGGAAGAGCATGCATTTGCGCAGGAGCTGCTGCAGGCGGAAGTACCGGTGGTAGCCCCGTGGGTCTTGCAGGGGCGTACCCTGCATCAGCATGCAGGTTTTGCCTTCAGCGTCAGCCCCTGGCGCGGTGGGCGCATGCCGGAGCTGGATGACTGGGATACCCTGGAATGGCTGGGCCGCTTTCTGGCGCGCCTGCATGCGGTGGGGGCGCAGGGGCGTTTTGCACATCGCACCGTGCTCAATGCCCAGACCATGGGCCATGCACCCCTGCAGTGGCTGCTGAAGCATGCAGACATCCCTGCCCATGTACGCCAGCGCTGGCAGCCTGTGTGTGAACAGGCGCTGGCGCAGGCGGCGGATGTGCTGGCTGCCACGCCGTACCGGGCTATCCGCCTGCATGGGGACTGCCACCCCGGCAACATCCTCTGGACGCCAGTGGATGAGGAAGGGCGCGGTGGCCCGCATTTTGTCGATCTGGACGATGCCTGCATGGGGCCAGCGATTCAGGACCTGTGGATGTGTATTTCTGGCGACCGCATGCAGCGCAGCCAGCAGCTGTCCACGCTGGTGGAAGGCTATGAACAGATTCGGGACTTTGACCGCCGCGAGCTGGCACTGATCGAGCCACTGCGCACGCTGCGGCTGATCCACTACAGCGCCTGGCTGGCCCAGCGCCAGAGCGACCCGGCATTTCAGCGTGCCTTCCCCTGGTTTGGCACCGAGGCCTACTGGCTGGAGCAGACAGCGGTGCTGCAGGGCCAGCTCGAAGCCATGGAGGAAGCGCCGTTGCAGATCTGATGGCTGATGGTTATCAGCGGCGGTGTGGCGGCACAAACAAAAAGGCCCTGCGCATTGCACAGGGCCTTTTGTATTGGTTGCGAGGGCCGGATTTGAACCAACGACCTTTGGGTTATGAGGCGAAAAAAAATGCTGTGGTTTGACAGTAATTGGCTGTTGAAAGGTGGGCTTAAGTGGCGTGAAATGCAGCGTTCCCCCTTGAAATTGATTTTGCTGCTGTGACATTTCTGCGCATTGATGCCGATTGATGTCAGGTTGCGTCACAGCGAAAAAATCATAGCCATGCAGCCTAGTGTCCTGTCCCGCTAATACGTGAGCAAAGTCGATGGAGCTTTTCGAGGATCGAATCTGCGGTGGCAGTCCATTTGAAGGGCTGGCAGTTGACGTTGTGCGCCGTAACGAAGTGATCGATGCGCTGCACGAGTTGTTTAACGCTAGTAAACGAGCCACGACGGATGACCTTGTCGGTAATCAACGAGAAGAAGCGCTCGACCTGGTTTAGCCAAGAGCTGTATGTCGGGATGAAGTGCATATGCCAACGTGGCCGAGCTGCCAGCCACGCCTTGATCTTCGGATGGTGGTGTGTAGCGTAGTTGTCTGCAATGCAATGAATGTCTAAATCGGCGGGAACAGCCTTGTCAATCTCGCGCAGGAAGGCAAGGAACTCCTGATGCCGGTGACGCGGCTTGCACGTCGCTAGCACTGCACCGTTGAGCACGTTGAGCGCTGCAAATAGAGTTGTGGTGCCATGGCGCTTGTAGTCGTGGGTAACACCCTCGACATACCCAAACCCAAGTGGCAGCATCGGCTGCGTGCGCTCCAGCGCCTGGCATTGGCTTTTCTCATCCACGCAGATCACCAAAGCGTTGTCCGGTGGACTCAGGTATAGGCCGACCACGTCGCGCAGCTTCTCGATGAAGAATGGGTCGTTGGACAGCTTGAAGCTCTCAGTGCGATGAGGCTGCAGTCCAAAGAGCTGGAAGTAGCGCTGCACGCTGCTCTTGGAGATGCAGGTCTCGGCGGCTACCGCACGTACGCTCCAATGCGTCGAGCCGTTAGGCGGCTTGGTATGCAGCGTTGTCTGGATCAACTGAGCCAGCCGTTCATCGTCAATGGTACGTGGTGCACCAGGACGCACGTCATCGTAGAGGCCAGCAATGCGCCGCTCGATGAACCGCATGCGCCATTTGCCCACAGTATGCTCGCTCATCTTCAGCCGTGCGGCAATCGCGTTGTTCGGCTCTCCTTGGGCACTGGCCAACACCAAACGAGCTCGATTGCTCAGCGCTGCAGGCAACGAGCGGCTACGCGCGAAAGACTGCAGCTGCACCCGCTCTTCAT
>JAEZZU010000276.1 GCA_023418355.1 Pseudomonadota bacterium
TCCCTGTAATATTGCGACGTGCCGATATGTCGGGCTTCCGATCCTTCGATACCGCGTTGCAAGCCGTATTTCACCATCGCTTCGGGATAACTATTTTGGTATGCTTTCAGTTTGGCGCGGGTCATAACGTCATCGGCAGAAAGCCGTGGAGCGTTGGGATTTTTCTTGCGGTAGTTCTTCTTTACCTGCGCCTCCGATTTCTTTTTCCGCCTTTCGGTGATAACAATCGGCACGAGGGTGGCGTGGATGTGCGGTGTGGTCTCGTCTAAATGCAGTACGGCGGAAACGATGTTTTCTTTGCCGTATGTTTTTCGCAACCATTCTAGGTTGTCATCACACCAGTCGCCCAACCTGCCTTCGGCTTCAATACGTTTCATATCCTCATTGCTTCCGGTAAGTAAAATGCGGATGGCACGCACTTGGTTCTTACCGATTTTGCGTTGCAAGCCGGCATTGTCTAACCGATGCTGAATGGCTTGGGTGCGGTTGCACACACCGTCGGGGAACGCTATCAATTCCCTGTTGAGATGGGTGCGTTCCGGGTCGGCATTTTTCGGGGCGATGGTTCGCTCGATGTGTGCCGACATAGCGGAATCCGTTCCGCTCGTTTTTTCCAAATGTATTATGGCGTAGCCCATAAAATTGTGGTTGATTGTTAAGTGAGTTTGCGCGAACTTGGGGTGTCCAGAGGGGGTTACCCCTTTGGCTTATTGGGGGATTTTTAGCGAATGTGGAACGAAGCGTTAAGAAAATCCCCTAATAAGCTACGGCATTTCTTCGGTGGAAATGCCCCGAGTGTCCGCATCGTGAGTTTAGCGTCTGAAACGCGTGCCGATTTTCGGCTTATCAAATTCTACTTCGTTGGTTATTTTCCTCTGAAATTGCGGAAGCTTTTTTCCACACAAATAATCGTTCACGTCTTTAAATTCGGCGTATCTTTTTGAAATATCCACTACGGGTAAGTTACATTTTTGCAGTTTTCTCAACGCCTGCTGTCCTGCTTCATCATTATCCAAAAACGCGTTGATTTTTTCGTGTTTCGAGAGAAACGGGACAACTTTTTCGAGGTTGGCGGTTGAGTTGAGAACAACCGCTGAAACATCAGCTTGCCCAGCTTGCAGAGTGAGCAGGCTGAGATAGTCCATAAATCCTTCGAAAAGATTAACGGTTTGCGTTTTCTTATCGAAAGTGGTGATTTCTTTGGGCGGAAGACAACCTTTGAAATAGGAATTTAAGGTTTCAAATCCGCCTTTGTCGTTGGGAAAAGCAACGGCGAAATACGCTTTACCTTTCAGCGTGTAATGTGCTTCCTTGCAGTATTTCCGTGCCAAATCCATTGGTATTTTGCGTTTTTTGAGCATTTCAATCAAAGCCGGATGGTTTAACGGCTTAATTTTCACATCGAATATTTCATCTAAAATCTCTTGCTGTCGAAAAGAAAAAGACGATTGATGTATTTGGGGATTGGGAACGGCTTGTTCAATGGCTCGCAAGGCGTCCGAAACGCTGTTTGTTTGGTGCAGTTTCATCGCCAAATCGATGATGTTGCCTTTTTCTCCGCTTCCGAAATCGCGCCATTGATTGATGTTGCGGTTTACTTTGAACGACGGTTCACTCTCGTTTCTGAATGGTGATTTGTACCAAAGATTATAACCTCGTTCTTTGCTCGGTTTTATTCCGATACCGGATAAATAGTCTTCGATGCGGATTTGCTTGGCTTGTTCTGAATTCATAGTTGTACGATTTTGTAATTATTTTTTCTTTTCGTCAGCAAAATATCTTTATATCGGTTCAGTACGGTACAGGAATATATAGCCTGAGACCATACCGAACCAAATTTTCTGTCGGTTCGGTACGGGTCGCCACCATAGGCGCCCGTATTGTACCGAACCACCCGGTCAATAATAGAATTTGGGGTTAAAAACATACTGCTTGCTTCTATTTTGGATTATCATCCGTTTGTTTTTTAGGAACGTAAGCAATTTCTTCACTTTACCGATACCGTAAGTAACTCCGGTTACCGTGGCGTAACTCTTCCGCAAGGCTTCCACCATTTCGCCGTAACCGAAACCCTTTTCGGCGTTTTCATAAACAAGTTCCAACGCTTGGCGGTGTTCATTTTCGGTGAGTTCCGTGTAGTCAAAGCCGTTTTTCGGGGATGTCGGTTCCGCCTGATATTCCGTGTCTAACTGCGGAATATTGATGTTATCCGGTTCGTCGCAAATGCGGAACGCGAATTTTTCAAACGGTTTGGAGCGGATAAACGATGCCGAAACGATGCTTCGGTCTTCATCCGCAGGGTCTTTGGTTACTTGCAGAACGGTTTCGGCTTTGTTGTTGAGTTCCGTGCCGATGTGTCCGCGACTGTTGTCGTCGCCTTTGTTCAGGTGCAACACGGTTTGGATGTGGATTTCACGCTCGCTTGTCCACTGCATCAAGTCTCCGATGAGCGTGGTGGCTTGCGTGGCGTTGTTGATGTCGAGCATCAGGTCGCGAATGCCGTCAATGATAACCAATCCTACTCCTTCTATGCTGTAAATGGCTTTTCGGATTATTTCGCACCGCACGGCAGGATTGGCAATTTCTCGAAGGTGGCTGAATATCAGGTTTTCTGGCTGACGGTCGAGCGGAAGTCCGGCAAGTTTGAGGATGCGTTGCAACACTTTTTTGCAGTGGAACGGGCTTTGTTCGGTATCGAAATAGAGAATTTTTCGTTTCCCTTCGGGCAATGACGCCCGATATTCCAACACTTG
>JAEZZU010000317.1 GCA_023418355.1 Pseudomonadota bacterium
TGCGCAGGCTGCCACAGCTGGTGGCGGGGCAGGCGGTAGCTTTTGTCCACGGCCTGCAGCTGCAGCAGTGGGGGGCGCAGATCGTCGGATTTCATTTCCAGGCCTCCGTATTGCCGGGGCGCATGGCTTCGGGGCGCAGGCAGCGCACCTGGTGCACGCCCAGACTGCTGTATTCAGCCTCATGGGGCTGAAAGCTGGGAATGCCCACGCGGGTGGGGCGCTCGTCATGGCAGCGCTGCTCGGCAAAGGAGCAGCGGTCTGCAAACGTGCAGCCGCGTGGCAGGTCGCGCAGCGGTGGCACAGCGCCCGGAATGGTCAGCAGGTCCATGGGCCTGCCACTGGGCTGGCGCGGCGCATCCAGCCGCGGGCGCGCCGCCATCAGACCACGGGTGTAGGGGTGGGCCATGTGGCGGAAGAGGGCGGCGGTCGGGCCGCTTTCCACGATCTGGCCGCCGTACATGACCAGCATGTCATCCACATTCTGGGAGATCACGCCTAGATCGTGCGAGATGAGAATGAGCGCCATGTCGCGCTCGGCCACCACGTCGTTGATCAGATCGAGGATCTGCTGCTGCACGGTCACGTCCAGCGCGGTTGTGGGCTCATCCGCAATCAAGAGATCGGGTTCGCAGGCCAGGGCCATGGCAATGGTGATGCGCTGGCGCTGCCCGCCTGAGAACTGGTGCGGGTAGTCATCCATGCGCGCACTGGCGTTGGGAATGCCGACGCGGCCCAGCAAGTCCGTGGCACGGCGCAGTGCTGCGGCGCGGCTCAGCCCCTGGTGGCGGATCATGGGTTCAGCCACCTGCCGCCCGATGGTGTGCACGGGATTCAGCGCCGTCATGGGTTCCTGAAACACCATGGCCATGCGGTTGCCGCGCAGGGCCTGCCACTCGCGCTCGCTCTGTCCCACCAGCTCTTGTCCATTCCACAGAATGCTGCCGGTGACGCTGGCATTGTCTGGCTGCAGGCCCATCAGAGTCTGTACGGTCAGCGATTTGCCGCTGCCCGACTCGCCAATGATGCCCAGCGCATGGCCGCGGTCGAGTTTGAAAGAAACATGGCGCAGAGCCTGTACGGCACCCTGGTCGCCGCGCAGAAACAGGTGGAGCCCGGTCACTTCAAGCAAAGGCATAACAGTCTTTCTGTGGGCTTAGCGCTGGCGGTTCAGGCGGGGGTCAAGCAGGTCGCGCAGACCGTCGCCCAGCAGGTTCAGGCCCAGCACCGACAGGGCAATCGCCACGCCGGGAAAGACGGCCAGCAGCGGTGCCTGGAACATCAATGTCTGAGCATCACTGAGCATGCGGCCCCACGAAGGCTGGGGTGGCTGGGTGCCCAGACCCAGGTAGGACAGGGCGGCTTCGGCCAGAATGGCCAGCGCAAACTGGATGGTGGCCTGCACGATGAGCACGCCCATGATGTTGGGCAGCACGTGCTGGAAGGTAATGCTCAGGCGGTTCTTGCCACAGGCACGGGCGGCCATGATGTATTCGCGCGTCCAGATGGCATTGGCCGATGCCCGGGTGATGCGGGCAAAGGTCGGGATATTGAAGATGCCGATGGCAATGATGGCGTTGACCATGCTCGGGCCGAACACTGCCGTCATCATGATGGCCAGCAAAATGGCTGGAAAGGCAAAGGTGAAGTCGCTCAGGCGCATGATGACTTCTTCCACCCAACCGCGCAGTGCAGACGCCAGCAACCCCAGCGTGACGCCACAGACCAGGCCAATGCCCACGGCAATCACGCCCACGGCAATCGAGCTGCGTGCGCCAACCATGAGCTGCGAGAGCACGTCACGCCCCAGGGCGTCCGTGCCCAGCCAGTGCTGGCTGTCAGGCAGCAGCAGCTTGGCGTCAATGTCCATGGCATAAGGGTCCCAGGGTGTCCATACCAGAGAGAGCAGGGCACACAGCAGCAGGCAGCTGCTCAGCAGCATGCCCACCACCAGATTGGGTTGTCGCAGCCCACGCTGCCAGGCAGAAAGGGGCTGGCTCATAAGTCTCTGGCTTTCACGCGGGGGTCAATGACGGCGTAGAGCACATCCACCATAAAGTTGACCACGATGACCATGGCCGCAAGCAGCATCACGCAGTTGCGCACCACGATCAGATCCCGGTTGGCAATCGACTGGAAGATCAGCCGCCCCAGCCCGGGCAGATAGAACACGTTTTCCACCACGATGGTGCCTGCCAGCAGATTGGCAAACTGCAGGCCCATGACGGTGATGACGGGAATCATGGCATTGCGCAGCACATGGCCCCAGAGCACGGCACGCTGGCTCAGCCCCTTGGCGCGTGCGGTGCGCACAAAGTCTTCGCGCAGCACCTCCAGCACGGCAGAGCGCGTGATGCGCGCCAGAATTGCGGCCTGCACCACGGCCAGCGAAATGGCAGGCAGCAGCAGTGCCTGCAGCGCAGGCCACAGGCCGCCGCCTTCCTCGGTGCTCCAGCCCGGAAAACCTCCGGCCGAGAACCACTGCAGCTTCACTGAAAACAGCAGGATCAGCAAAATGGCAAACCAGAAGTTCGGAATGGCAATGCCCAGCTGCGCCAGGCCCATGATGCTGATGTCACCCAGCTTGTTGTGGTGCGAGGCCGCATACACACCGGCCAGCAGGGCCAGCACCGTGGTGATCAGCATGGCCAGCACGGCCAGGGGAATGGTCAGCGCCAGACGTTCCTGGATCAGCTCCCACACGGGTGAGCCATAGGCATAGCTGTCACCCAGATGGCCGGTGAAAAAGCCCTGTATCCACTGCGCATAGCGCTGCAGCACGGGCTGGTTCAGGCCCAGCTGCTCGGCCATGGCGGCCACGGCTTCGGGATCGGCATCCGGCCCCATCAGCACCTGCGCTGCATTGCCCGGCAGAATTTCGAGCACGGCAAACACCACCACGGATGCACCCAGCAGGGTGGCAATCAGCGTGAGCAGGCGTCTGGCGAGAAAAACACTCATGGATACGAAGCAGTCAGGAAAAAGTGGGCCCGAGCATAGCGGTAAATCCGCAGCGCAAAGTACGGAAGTGCGGACTATATCCCCGTGACGATGGCACTGCACACGATAATTGGCGGATGTCCCCCGTATTCAAGCCCTGTGTGCCCGTGTTGTGCCGTGGTGGCGATCTCGACCAAGGAGGTGCGCTATGGCACTGATGATCACTGATGAGTGCATTAACTGCGATGTGTGTGAGCCAGAGTGCCCCAACGATGCCATCTACATGGGGGAGCTGATCTATGAAATCGATCCCCACAAGTGCACCGAATGCGTGGGCCACTTTGATGAGCCCCAGTGCATGCAGGTCTGCCCGGTATCGTGCATACCCGTCAATCCCGAGTATGTAGAAAGCAGGGAAGCACTGCTACAAAAGTTCGAGCGCCTGCAGGCACAGGCCCAGAAGCTCTAAAAAATTTTGATAAAAATGGCTGTCAGCGCTGATGGATCAAGCGCTGGCAGCTATTTTTTTAGGATTTATCGGCAGCAGGGGCTGCCTCTGCATCTGGTGCAGGCTTGCGCGGTGGCTTGGGGCGGGGTGGTTTGTTGGTGTTGATCTGGGCCGTGGCTTTTTCCATGTCACCCGCAACCAGCAGCGGCCAGGCCTTGAGACTGCGGTCGATCTGCTCGTGGATGGCGTTCCACTGCTCCTGTGGGGGCTTCTTGAGTACCCAGCCAGAGACTTCACCCTTTTGCCCTGGGTGGCCAATGCCGATGCGCAGGCGCCAGTAGTCGGGGCTGCCCAGCTGGGCATGGATGTCACGCAGGCCGTTGTGGCCGCCGTGGCTGCCGCCCTTTTTGAGCTTGACCTGGCCGGGCTCAAAATCCAGCTCGTCATGCACGACCAGCACTTCCTCAGGCTTGATCTTGAAAAAGCGTGCCAGCGCACCGACGGACTTGCCCGACAGGTTCATGAAGGTCTGGGGTTGCAGCAGCCACACCGTCTGGCCCTGCACACTGGCGCGTGCCACCAGGCCCCAGTAGCTGCGCTCGGGCTGCAGATGCACCTTGAGTTCGCGTGCCAGCCCGTCAATCCACCAGAAGCCTGCGTTGTGACGGGTGTCTTCGTATTCCGGACCTGGATTGCCAAGGCCCACAAACAGTTTGATCATGTTGGGATTATCGGATGTGCCAAAGTCCACGGTACAGACGCCGCAAAACAAATGGCCCACACAAGGTGGGCCATTTGTTTTGCACACAGCCCGCAGGGGCTGTGCACTGCGCAAAGCACAAGAATTACTTCTTGCCCTTCTTGGCAGGAGCAGCGGCAGCGGTAGCAGCAGGAGCGGCCACAGCAGCTTCAGGCAGCTTCACGGACACCAGAGCGGGGTTCTTGTTGGCGCCACGAGCAATGATCTTCACGCCAGCAGGAGCCTTCACGGACTGCAGACCGGGGATGATCTTGGAAGTCAGCTTGGACAGGTCCACAGCGATGAACTCGGGAGTCTTGGCAGGAGCTGCCAGCACGGACACTTCTGTGATCAGAGGAGTCACAGTGCCGCTTTCCACGGCCACAGCAGGAGACTGTTCAGCGTTTTCGTAACGCAGAGCCACCTTGGATTCCACCTTGGTGTTCTCGTCCACGCGCTGGAAGTCAACGTGCAGCACCAGGGGCTTGAAGGGGTGGAATTGCACGTCGCGCAGCACAACCTTGGTTGTCTGGCCGTCCAGTTCCAGATCCAGGATGGAAGTGTGGAACTCTTCCTTCTTTAGAGCGTGGAACAGGTTGTTGTGATCGAGTTCGATCTTCACAGCATCTTGGCCAGCGCCGAACAGAATGCCAGGGGTCTTACCAGTAATGCGCAGGCGGCGGCTCGCACCCGTACCTTGCAGATTGCGCGTAGTTGCGACGAATTGCATAACAAACTCCAGTTTGAGTGGACCGCGACCAGTCCCACTCGGTTGATAACAAGGCTGTTGCCTTGGGTGAAATTTCGGAAAACGCAAGCCTCCCGAAGGAGGCTCGCTGCTTTCCGAAGGGAAAACGTTTAGTCCTGGAACAGGCTGCTGACCGAATCACCAGACGAGATACGCTGCATGGTTTCGGCAAACAGAGGAGCCACGGACAGCTGGCGAATCTTGCCGCAAGCCTGTGCAGCTGGACTCAGAGGAATGGTGTTGGTCACCACGACTTCGTCCAGAGCGTCGCCTTCAGAAATGCGCTGGATGGCAGGGCCGGAGAAGATGGGGTGTGTGCAGTAGGCATACACATTCTTCGCGCCACGCTGCTTCAGGACTTCAGCAGCCTTCACCAGTGTGCCTGCGGTGTCGATCATGTCGTCCATGATCACGCAGTTGCGGCCGTCGATGTCACCGATCACGTGCATCACTTCCGACACGTTGGCCTTGGGACGACGCTTGTCGATGATGGCCAGATCGCAACCCAGTTGCTTGGCCAGTGCACGTGCACGCACCACGCCACCCACGTCAGGAGAGACAACAATCAGATCGTCGTACTGCTTCTGCTTCAGGTCACCCAGCAAAACGGGCGAAGCGTAGATGTTGTCCACGGGAATGTCGAAGAAACCCTGAATCTGGTCTGCGTGCAGGTCCATGGTTAACACACGGCTCACACCGGCTGCCTGCAGCATGTTGGCTACCACCTTGGCGGTGATAGGCACGCGGGTAGAGCGCACGCGGCGGTCTTGACGGGCGTAACCAAAGTAGGGGATCACAGCGCAGATGCTTTGTGCGGAAGCACGCTTCAAAGCATCAACCATCACCAACAACTCCATGAGGTTGTCGTTGGTAGGTGCACATGTGGGCTGGATCACAAATACGTCGCGGGTACGAACGTTTTGCTTGATTTCTACGGTCACTTCACCGTCAGAAAAACGACCAACATCGGCAGCGCCCAGAGACGTGCCGAGGTGCTTGGCGATTTCTTCGGCCATGCCACGGTTGGCGTTGCCCGTAAAAACCACGAATTCAGAGTGATTGGAGTGCATGAGCTTCCCAGTATTGGGTTTGCTTGAACGCATAAAGATATTTGGCAGGGGAGGAAGGACTCGAACCCTCGCATGCCGGAATCAAAATCCGGTGCCTTAACCAACTTGGCGACTCCCCTACACAGGTCAATTGTCGTCGATAACAATCAACCG
>JAEZZU010000147.1 GCA_023418355.1 Pseudomonadota bacterium
TCGAGATGGCCCAGGTGTCAAAATTTGACTTCGTTATAATTAACGAATTGTTCGAGAGCGCGCTTTTTGACCTGAAGGCGATCATCCACGCTCAACGGCTCAAATATGCCTCGCAGCGCCGCCTGCGCGATGACGTGTTTGAGTCCCTCAACCTTTCCTGAATTTCCCCGGAGTACCCAGATGGCACGTATCACTGTTGAAGATTGCCTGGAAAAAATCCCCAACCGTTTCCAACTGGTGCTGGCTGCCACATACCGTGCCCGCATGCTCAGCCAGGGCCATACCCCCAAGGTGGAATGCCAGAACAAGCCTGCCGTGACCGCCCTGCGCGAAATCGCAGAAGGCAAGGTAGGCCTGGAAATGCTGAAAAAAGTACCCGGCTAAGTCTGAATTCATTTCAGATTCTGCGTATTACGCAGACAATAGAAGCACCGTATCGCGGTGCTTTTTTTTTGCTATGTCCACCGACCCTTTCCCGCGATACATTTAGGGTATGAACGCGGCATTTACTTCCAAAAAAGACGACACCCCCCCTCTATCGCCAGACGCTCCCCTCCAGGAGCGCCTGGAAGCTGCGGCTCGCGTTTCCGCTGCGCACTTTGAGCGCATGCTGGGTTATCTGTCCTATCTGCCTCCTGCCGACATCGAGCTGGTGCGCCAGGCATGGCAATACGCGGACAAGGCACATACCAACCAGTGGCGCAGCAGCGGTGACCCTTACATCACCCACCCGATTGCCGTCACCACCATCTGCGCGCACTGGAAGCTCGATGCGCCCGCGCTCATGGCCGCCCTGCTGCACGATGCCATGGAAGACTGCGGCATCACCAAGCTGGACCTGGTGGAGCGCTTTGGCGAAACGGTGGCCGATCTGGTCGATGGCCTGACCAAGCTGGACAAGCTGCATTTCAACACCCGCGAAGAAAGCCAGGCCGAGTCCTTCCGCAAGATGCTGCTGGCCATGGCCAAGGATGTGCGCGTCATCCTCATCAAGCTGGCAGACCGCACCCACAACATGCGCACCATGGGTGACATGCCGCGCAGCAAGTGGAACCGCATTGCCTCGGAAACCCAGGATATCTACGCACCCATTGCGCACCGCCTGGGTCTGAACCAGACCTACCGCGAGCTGCAGGACCTGTCCTTCCAGTACCAGCACCCCTGGCGCTACCAGACGCTGGACAAGGCCATCACCAAGTCCCGTGCACGCCGTCATGACCTGGTGCAGCGTGTGCAGAATGAAATTGCCGCCGAGTTCGAACGCGTCAAGATGCCTGTGCGCCTGGCCGGGCGCGAGAGCACGCTGTTCTCGCTCTACCAGAAGATGATTCGCCACCACCTGACCTTTGCTCAGGTGACGGACATCTACGGTTTCCGCATCATCGTGCCCACGGTCACGGACTGCTACACGGCTCTGGGCATCCTGCACCAGCTGTACAAGCCTGTGCCCGGCAAGTTCAAGGACCATATCGCCATTGCCAAGGCCAACGGCTACCAGTCGCTGCACACCATGCTGGTCGGCCCTTCGGGCGTGAACATCGAGTTCCAGATCCGCACCGAGCCCATGCACATCGTGGCCGAGGCTGGCATTGCCGCGCACTGGCTCTACAAGTCGCAGGACAAGCAGGAAGCCGTCAACACCAAGTGGCTGCAGTCGCTGCTGGACATCCAGACCGAAACCAAGGACGCCACCGAGTTCTGGGACAACGTCAAGGTGGACCTGTACCCCGACTCCATCTACGTCTTCACGCCCAAGAGCAAGATTCTGGCCATGCCACGCGGCGCCACCGTGGTGGACTTTGCCTACGCCATCCACAGCAACATCGGCCACCACACCGTCTCGGCGCTGATCAATGGTGAGCCCAATTCGCTGCGCACCGAACTCAAGAGCGGTGATGTGGTGCAGATCATCACGGACGACAACGCCAACCCCAACCCTGCATGGCTGGGCTTTGTCAAAACCGGCCGTGCGCGCTCCAAGATCCGCAACTACCTCAAGACTGCAGCCATCAGCGAATCCATGCTGCTCGGCGAAAAGCTGCTGCAGCAGGCACTGCGCGAAGAAGGCATTGCCCAGGTGCCGGAAGACAACGAAGCCAACCAGGAGCTGTGGCAGTCCGTGCTCAGCACCTCCAACAGCAAGAGCCGCGAAGACCTGCTCACCGACATCGGCATGGGCCGCCAGGCTGCAGGCTGGGTGGCACGCCACTTCATGGCCCAGCTGGCCAAGCAGGGCATGCGCCCCAATGCCGTACTGCTGAGCCAGGAGCGCTTTGCCAGCAAGGACCGCGGCACCGTCACGCTCGACGGCAAGAGCAACGCCTCCGTGCACTACGCCCCCTGCTGCCGCCCAGTGCCCGGCGATGCCGTGGTGGCGTACCTCGGCCGTGGCGATGGCCTGCACGTGCACGATGCCCATTGCGCGAATGCCAAGCGCCTGCATGCCACGGATGCGGAGCGCTTCATCCCCGTGGAATGGGCGGAAGACGCCAGCCAGAAGCTCTACGACAGCGGCCTGAGCATCACCATCAACAACCAGAAGGGCGTGCTGGCACGCGTGGCCAGCGAAATGGCCGATGCCAACCTCGACATTCGCCGCCTGGAGATGGATGACGAAGCCGCCATGCAAACCACGGAGCTGCGCTTTATCGTGTCCGTACACGACCGCCAGCATGTGGAAGCAGCCCTGCGCAGCCTGCGCCGCATTCCCACCGTGGTACGCGCCTCGCGCATCATGCCGCTCAAGTAAGACGGCATCGCAGACAGGCACACAACAAAAACGCGATCTCGAAAGATCGCGTTTTTTATGGATGCTTTATAAAAACTGAAGCAGCTAGCGCTTGTCGAATCTAGGTTTCAATGCATTTCATGCTTGAAACACTGGGCGGATTCAAGACCCAAGTGCAACACCCCTAGGTTTAATGAACGAGGGTGGAGTGTTGGGGTGAGTTGATTAACAACTCACGGTACACGGACAGCGGCGATCGTACCCCAA
>JAEZZU010000052.1 GCA_023418355.1 Pseudomonadota bacterium
CCAAACACATCGGCCTTGATCTTCTGGGTGTCTTCCACCGCAAACACACTGCCTGCGGCGCTGATAACGCCCTGATCGCCCACCTGGCCGCCGGACTCTGCATAAAAAGGAGTGGTATCCAGCACAATCACGCCGCTTTGACCAGCCTTCAGCTCAGAAACGGGCGTACCTTCTGCGTAAAGCGCTACGATTTTTGCAGATTCCACCAGCTTTTCGTAGCCGGTGAAAGTGTTGGCATCGCCCGTGTACTCCAGCGCGCGGTCCATCTTGAACTTGCCAGCGGCGCGGGCCATGTTCTTCTGGGCTTCCATGGCGGCGTTAAAGCCTGCTTCGTCCACGGTCACGCCACGCTCGCGGCAGACGTCGTTGGTCAGGTCCAGGGGGAAGCCGTAGGTGTCATGCAGCTTGAAGGCCACGTCACCGGCCAGCACCTTGGCGTCGCCCGCCAGCGCGCTGTCCAGAATTTCCATGCCGTGGGCCAGGGTCTCGAAGAAACGCTCTTCTTCCACACGCAGCACTTCGGTGATGCGGGCTTCCTGCTCGCGCAGCTTGGGATAGGCATCGCCCATCACGCGCACCAGGTCCTTGACCAGCTTGTGGAAGAACGGGGTCTTCTGGCCCAGCTTGTAACCGTGGCGGATGGCACGGCGCACGATACGGCGCTGCACATAGCCGCGACCTTCGTTGGAAGGAATCACGCCGTCAGATACCAGGAAGGCGGTGGCACGGATGTGGTCGGCGATCACGCGCAGCGAGGGGTGTTCCAGATCGGTCGTGCCAGTTTCGCGGGCAGCGGCCTTGATCAGGTCCTGGAACAGGTCGATCTCGTAGTTGCTGTGTACGTGCTGCAGGATGGCAGCCAGACGCTCCAGGCCCATGCCGGTGTCCACGCAGGGAGCGGGCAGCGGCTTGACGTTGCCCTGCTCGTCCATGTCGAACTGCATGAACACGTTGTTCCAGATTTCGATGAAGCGGTCGCCATCTTCATCGGGCGAGCCGGGAGGGCCTCCGGCAATGTGTTCGCCGTGGTCGTAGAAGATTTCCGAGCAGGGGCCGCAAGGACCGGTGTCGGCCATCATCCAGAAGTTGTCGGACTTGTAGCGGCTGCCCTTGTTGTCGCCAATGCGGATCACGCGCTCTGGAGGCAGGCCGATTTCCTTGGTCCAGATGTCATAGGCTTCATCGTCTTCGGCGTACACGGTGGCCAGCAGACGCTCCTTGGGCAGCTTGTAGACCTCGGTCAGCAACTCCCAGGCCCACTTCAGCGATTCGCGCTTGAAGTAGTCGCCAAACGACCAGTTGCCCAGCATCTCGAAGAAGGTGTGGTGGCGCGCGGTGTAGCCCACGTTTTCCAGGTCGTTGTGCTTGCCACCTGCGCGCAGGCAGGCCTGCACCGACGTTGCGCGGTTGTAGGGGCGCTTGTCGGTACCCAGGAACACGTCCTTGAACTGGACCATGCCCGAGTTGGTGAACATCAAAGTGGGGTCGTTACCGGGCACCAGAGGGCTGGATTCCACAATGGTGTGGCCCTTGGATGCAAAGAAGTCCAGGAACGTCTTGCGGATGTCCGCAACGGAGAATTTGGGAGTGCTCATGGATAAGTCGTTGTCTTGTGCGCAAACACTGCGGCACGAATTAACTTTTGATTATAGGTTTCATGGATGGCATGGCGCGCAAGCCATTCAATCGTTCCGATAGTTCAACACGGGCTTGTGCACAGCTTCATGCTGCGGCAGCGGCCCCAGCGTGCGCCGGGTGCGGAACTGGTGCTCCCGCCCGGTCACAGGGTCTCGAAACGCCAGCGTTTGCGCCAGCAGCATCAGAGGGCGTGAAAAATCGCCTTCCGGCGCATCATCCACCACGGGGTACAGGCCATCACCCTTCAGGCCAAGCCCAAGCGAAGCCATATGCACACGCAGCTGGTGGCGTTTGCCGCTGATGGGCTTGAGCAGATAACGCGCCCAGTGCTGGTTGTGCTCCAGCAGTTCCATGCGCGTAAAGCTGTTGGGCGCGCCTTCGACTTCCTGCATGCGAATGAAGTTCTGGCTTTCTGCCATGCGGCTCGCATGTTCGCGCGGGAAGGCAATGGCGGGGTTCCACGGCGCAATCGCTTCATAGGCCTTGTGCACCGTGCGCTCCCGAAACAGCGCCTGATAGGCACCACGATCCTCTCGGCGCACGGCAAACAGCACCAGCCCCGCTGTGTCACGGTCAATGCGATGCACGGGTGACAGATCGGGCAGGCCCAGCTGGTTCTTCAACCGCACCAGCAAGGTGTTCTGCAAATACTTGCCGCCCGGTGTCACAGGCAGGAAGTGCGGCTTGTCCGCCACCACGATGTGTGCGTCCTGATAGAGCACCTCGGCTTCGAACGGGATATGCGGTTCGGCCTCTACCTCCCGGTAGTAATAAATGCGCAGGCCTTTGAGCAAAGGCGTGTGCGGCTGCACGGGGCGAGCCAGCTCGTCCACCACTTCGCCACGCGCCATGCGCTCCAGCCAGCTCTCACGCGATACAGTGGGCAGGCGCTGCACCAGAAATTCCAGACAAGTCCCGTCCCCCACATTGGGGAGCACCACACAGCTGGGCTTGACGCCATCGCGTATGGGCAGCACTTGTGGATCATGGGTGTTATACATGGGGCTTCCAGCAAACCAGACCATGCATTCATGGTCAAATCAGGCTCTAGCGCTTGATACACAAGCGCTAGCAGCTATTTTTTTCATATTAACGAGTGGACAGCAGCTGCTGTATCGCCTGCGCCGTTGCCTTGGCTGCGCCACGGTGGGCACCCGCAAACTCCAGCGCGGCCTGTCGCGCAGCGGCCAAGCCACTGGCATCGCGCACCAGGGCTGTTGCCAGCTGCACGCCCTGCTCCATATCCAGCACGCGAAATGCCGCGCCCACTTCGCAGGCTGACTGTGACGCCTTGGCAAAGTTGAAGGTGTGCGGCCCCATCACCATCGGGCAGCCACAGGCAGCCGCTTCAATCAGGTTCTGTCCGCCAAGAGGCTCAAAGCTGCCACCGAGCAAGCCAATGTCTGCCGCAGCGTAGTACAGCGGCATTTCTCCGAGGCTATCGCCCAGCCAGACATCCACATCGGTCGGCGGCAGACCATCACCCCACTGGCTGCGACGCGCCACACGCAGCCCTGCCTGCAACAGCTGCGCATGCACCTCATCAAAGCGCTGCGGGTGGCGCGGCACGATCAGCCACTGGCATTGGCCTGCCACACCGTGGAATTTGCGGCCAGCCCACTGCGCCATCCATTGCGCTTCTTCACCTTCGCGCGAGCTGGCCAGCACCACCACGGGCCGCTGGCTGGCAGCCCGCCATGCCCTGCCTTTTTCCAGCAAGGCAGCGTCAGGCTGCACATCAAACTTGAGATTGCCCAGCACGGCCGGCACGGGAGCGCCCACACTGCGCAGGCGCTCTGCATCTTCTTGCGTCTGCGCCCATACCGCATGCAAGGCCGCATACGTTGGCATAAACAGCGATGACCAGCGCTGCGCTCCCGTCTGCGACTTGACATTCAGGCGCGCATTGGCCAGCACCAGAGGCACACCCACGCGTTGGCAACCATGCACCAGATTTGGCCAGACCTCGGTTTCCATCAGCACACCAACGGCAGGCTGGAACTGCTGCAGAAAACGGCGCACTGCCTTGCGGCTGTCCCATGGCTGCCAGACCTGTACATCACCGGGCTGCAGCAGTTTGCGACCTTCCGCGCGCCCCGTAGCCGTGCCGTGCGTGAGCAGCAGACGCATGCCAGGCATGGCCGCACGCAGCTCATGCACCAGCAAGGCAGCCGCCCGCGTTTCCCCCAGCGACACGGCATGCACCCACACCCACTGACCTTGGGCATCACGGCCCAGGTCTTTGGGCGAGTAGTAGCCGAAGCGCTCTGGCACAGCCTCCGCGTAGCCAGGCTCCGCCTTGGAACGTTTGCGCAATTTGCGCTTGAGCAAAGGCTGGGCTGCCCATGCCAGCGCGGAATAAGCCGCCAGACTCCAGTTCATGCCGTGTCCTTATGAGGCGGCATCAATGTGCTGCACTGCCCACTTTGGCACCGGGCTTGACACGCTCGAGCAGCGCCAGCATCTGCGCTTCGATACGGTGCAGGGCTTCCTCGGTATGGCCTTCAAAGCGCAGCACCAGCACCGGCGTGGTGTTGCTGGCACGGATCAGGCCAAAGCCGTCTTCCCAGTCCACACGCAGACCGTCAATCGTGCTGATCTGAGCAGGTGCAGCAAACACTTCAGGGGCCAATGCCTGCAGCTGTGCTGTCAAGGCATGGGGTTCACCTTCAGCACAGGCCACGTTCAGCTCAGGCGTCGAGAAGCTGGTGGGCAAGGCATTCAGCACAGCGCTGGGATCCGCTTCCTTGCTCAGAATTTCCAGCAGACGGCAGCCTGCGTAGGTGCCGTCGTCAAAGCCGTACCAGCGCTCCTTGAAGAAAATGTGGCCGCTCATCTCGCCACCCAGAGGTGAATCCAGCTCCTTCATGCGTGCCTTGACCAGCGAGTGGCCGGTCTTGTACATCTCGGGCACGCCACCCGCTTCGCGGATCGCAGGCGCCAGGCGCTGGGTGCACTTCACATCAAACAGGATGGTGCCGCCGGGCACGCGCGAGAGCACGTCCTTGGCAAACAGCATCATCTGGCGGTCCGGGTAAATGGTCTGACCATCCTTGGTCACGATACCCAGACGGTCACCGTCACCGTCAAAGGCCAGGCCCAATTCGGCGTCGGTCTCCTGCAAGGCCTTGACCACATCGCGCAGGTTTTCAGGCTTGCTGGGGTCGGGGTGGTGATTCGGGAAGTTGCCATCCACCTCGGAGAACAGCTCCAGCACCTCGCAGCCCAGCGCACGGAAAATGGCAGGCGCTGTAGCGCCGGCTACGCCATTGCCGCAGTCCACCACAATCTTGACGGGGCGTGCCAGTTTGGCATCCCCCACGATGCGTGCGGTGTAGTCCGCCAGGACATCGGCATGGCGAATGCTGCCACCGGCCTGCAGCTGCCAGCTTTCAGCTTCCATGGTCTGGCGCAGCGCCTGAATTTCAGTGCCGTAAATGGCGCGACCTGCCAGCACCATCTTGAATCCGTTGTAATCCTTGGGGTTGTGACTGCCTGTGACCATGATGCCGCTCTTGCACAGCGTGCTGGCCGCAAAGTACAGCATGGGGGTGGTGCACATGCCGACATCGATCACTTCAATGCCCACATCCACCAGACCAGCCATCAAGGCCTGGCTCAGTGCGGGACCCGACAGGCGGCCGTCGCGCCCCACGGCCACGACCTTTTCGCCTTCAGCCAGCGCAGCCATGCCAAATGCACGGCCCACGCCACGGGCAACTTCTTCAGTCAGTGTGGCTGGCACCACACCACGAATGTCATAGGCCTTAAAGATAGAAGCAGCAATCTGCACAGTGAAATCCTCAACGTGGCACAGGCCACAAAAACAAAGAGCACCGTACGTGCTCGGCCGTCATTCTAGAGACCTGGAGAAACCGTCCCCACGGAAAGCTCGACTTTCTGCATGCACTTCCTACACTTTGTTACGAGGTAATCCCTCATAGCGCTCCATCCGGGAACGCCGCACGATTAGGCCGCACTCACAGATCACCTCCGCAAGACGTCCTGCTGGTCATGTCCTTCGCACGGCGGCGGCCTTGCTTCTGCTCCTCTTTGTGTGGGTGCATAACGTCCATGGATCAGACGGCCTATGACCGCCTTTGCCTCTCAGCTGTTCGCTCATGCGTTGCGCCATTCCATCAGTACCTGGCTGCTTGCCGCAGCGCTGGCCGTTGTGCTGCCTGTCACCTGGCAGTGGCTGCAGCTGCCTGCAGATCTGTCTGGCTGGCTAGGCAGCTACGGTCAGTGGCTCAACCTGCCCTGGCTCACGGTACTGCTCCTGGTTGTGGCCATCATGACTGCACGGCAACACAGCATGCCGCAGGACATGTCACACACGCTGTACAGCGCAGCCTATCGCGCCTCCCCTGACGCCGTGGGCATTACCTCCATCAAGGACGGGCGATTCATCGACGTCAACCCTGCGCTGTGCAACATGCTGGGACTGCCACGTGAACAGATCATCGGGCGCACCAATGCCCAGCTGCAGGTCTATGCCACACCCGAAGAGCGTGTACGCCTGCTGGACGAACTCTCAAGCAAAGGACAAGTGCACCGTCTGCGCATTCTGTGCCAGTCCCATGGTGAGATCATCCCGGGGACGATTTCTGCGGTGCTGATCGAATTCGCCAGCGAGCCCTGCATGTTCTTCATCTTTCATGACATGCGCGAATATGAAAAAGCGGTGGACCAACTGCATTCCGCCAACCGGCTGCTGCAGCAAGCGGGCCACCTCGCCCAGCTCGGCGCCTGGGAGGACCGGCGCGGTCAGGGACTGGTGTACTGGTCAGACGTCTGCTACGACATCCATGGCGTGCCGCGCAACAGCTCCCTCCCCAGGGACTACCTCAACACTTTTGTCGCACCGGAGCACAGAGAGCATATGCGCCGGCAACTGCAGCAATGCCTGCGCGCGCACAAAGCATGGAATATTGACATGCAGATCATCCGCACCGATGGGCGCAAGCTCTGGGTGCGCTCCCACGGCGAAGCCGTGCAGGACGACACAGGCAGAATCATTGCCATGCGCGGCGTCATGCAGGACATCGATGCCTACAAGCGCCAGGAAGCATCCATCCGCGAACGCGAAGCCCTGCTCGCAGTCACACTGGAAGCTGCCACCCTCGGTCGCTGGGACTGGGACCTGCTTCATGGCAGCATCACGGGCGACAGCTTCTGGCACAAGCTCAACGGACTGGAACTCAAGCCAGCCTACCTGAGCCCCGCCACACAGCAACGCTGGCACTGGACAGAACTCATGGAGCGTCACGATGTGGCGCGATGCAATGCCGAGCTGCAGCGCCACATCGACCACCCGGAGGACGGCCCCTTTGATATCACCTGGCAGCGGCCAGGCCCTGCTGGACAGCCACGCTGGCTGCGCTCTATCGGCAAAATTGTGAGCTACGACCTGCATGGTCGGGCCATGCGCATGCTGGGAGTCTGCCTGGACGTCACCGCGCAGCAGGAGCAGAAAAATACACTGCGACAGCTGGCCCACTTTGACACACTCACAGGTCTGGCCAACCGTGTAGAGCTGGCAGCACGCCTGGACGAGGCGCTGCAGACCAGCCGCCAGAGCATGCAATTGATGGCTATTGCCTATCTGGACCTGGACGGCTTCAAGCCCATCAATGACCGCCTGGGCCATGCCGCCGGTGACCGTCTGCTGGTACTGGTGGCCAAGCGCCTGCAGCATGCCATACGCGCCCATGACTGCGCAGCCCGCTTTGGGGGTGACGAGTTCGTGCTGCTGCTCAACCCGCTCAACTCCCGTGCGGAGTGTGAAGCCATGCTGCAGCGGATCATGCACAGCATCTCCCGGCCCTATGCACTCGATGGCGAACAAGTGCTGGTCACCGCCAGTATCGGCTACACCCTCTCCCCCGAGGATTCCAGCGATGCGGACACACTGATACGCCATGCCGATCAGGCCATGTACCAGGCCAAGCAGTCCGGACGCAACCGCATTGACGCTTTTGATGCCAATCTGGACCGCAGCCAGCGGGAAAATCACATCAAGGGCAAGCGCATCCTGCGAGGCCTGCACCACCATGAGTTTGTGCTTCACGTGCAGCCCAAGGTGGACATGCAGTCCGGCCAGGTGATCGGCGTGGAAGCACTGGCCCGGTGGCAGCATCCGCAGCAAGGCTTGCTGACGCCCCAGCATTTCCTGCCACATATCGAGGGCGGCGAACTGGAGCTGGCCTTTGGTCAGTGGTCCATCATGCAGGCACTGCACATTCTGGAAGACTTCCAGCAGCAAGGGCTGAGCATCCCCGTCGCCGTCAACCTTTCACCGACACATCTGCAGCACAGCAATTTCGCCCAGTGGATGGCATCTCAGCTGCAGGCCCACGATCGTATTCCCGCCAGGCTGCTGGATCTGGAGATCACAGAAAATGCCGCCTTGCACGACATGCAGAAAATGTCACAGGTTCTCAAAGCACTGCGTGCCCTGGGACTGAGCATTTCACTGGACGACTTTGGCACGGGCTACTCTTCGCTCACCTATCTGAGCAAACTGCCGCTGGACTGTCTCAAGATTGATCGCAGCTTTGTGTGCGACATGCTCACTGACCGCGCACATCGGGCCATCGTGCATGGTGTCATCACCATGGCCAGCTCCTTTGGCTGCAAGGTGATTGCTGAAGGTGTGGAAAGTCAGGAGCAATGCACCTGTCTCTCAGACATGGGTTGCCATTGGGCACAAGGTTTTTATTTCGCACGCCCCATGCCCGTGCAGGACTTCTATCGCTGGCTGCAGACCCGGGAACCAACTGCACACCCGCAGCTGACCAGCTGAGCACTGGCGGCCATTCAACATGCAGCCCCCAGAACAAGCCAGCGCTCAGAGGCAAACTTGTGCTGAGGGGCGATCACTAGGCATCAGAACTTCTATTTCCCAAAGGCGGAGCCCTGCAGCACATCCTTGATCTGTGCCAGCACAGCCGGATCTTCCACCGTTGTCAGGTCTCCGGGATCACGGTTTTCTGCAATGGCCTGCAATGCGCGGCGCAGCAGCTTGCCACTGCGTGTCTTGGGCAGTGCTGAGACCAGCAGCACGCGCGCTGGTCGTGCCACAGCACCGAGACGCGCATCCACCAGCTTCATCACTTCGGCCTCCATGGCGCTGCGTTGCTCGGTACTTTGTACTGCGCTCACATCCCGCACCACGGCAAATGCCAGTGCCACCTGCCCTTTCAGGCTGTCTGCCACGCCAACCACGGCCACTTCCGCAATACCGGGGTGGGAGGAAATGGTCTCCTCAATCTCACGGGTGCCAAGACGATGCCCTGCCACATTAATCACGTCATCTGTGCGGCCCAGAATAAAGTAGTAGCCCTCTTCATCCCGTACCCCCCAGTCGAACGTGCTGTAAATCATGCGCCCGGGAATGCTTTGCCAGTAGGTTTTGACAAAGCGTGCATCGTCGCCCCACACCGTCTGCATGCAGCCCGGAGGCAATGGCCCTTCAATCGCCAGTACGCCTTTCTGGCCAGCGCCTTGCAGTTCTTCCCCGGTTTTGTCGTCAATCAGTTTGACGTGATAGCCATATACCGGCTTGCCTGGACTGCCAAACTTGCTGGGCTGTCGCTCCACCCCATTGCACAAAGTCATGATGGGCCAGCCGGTTTCTGTCTGCCAGTAGTTATCAATCACCGGCACATTCAGTGCTTCGCTGATCCATTGGGCCGTGGGTTCATCCAGCGGTTCCCCAGCCAGCCACAATGCCTGCAGACTCGACAGATCATATTTGCGCAGATATTGCGGGTCGTGCTTTTTCAAGACGCGCACCGCCGTTGGCGCAGAGAACATATGTGTGACGCGGTACTTTTCCACCAGCTGCCACCAGATGCCTGGATCGGGCCGGATAGGTAGCCCTTCATAAAGAATCGTGGCCATGCCCGCAATCAACGGCGCATAGACGATATAGCTATGCCCCACCACCCAGCCAATATCGCTGGTGCAGAAAAAGGTCTGTCCGGGCTTGGCATTGAAAATATGGGGCATGCTGGCCGCCAATGCCACGGTATAGCCCCCCGTGTCACGTTGCACCCCTTTGGGCTTGCCGGTTGTGCCACTGGTATAGAGTACATAACTGGGGTCAGTAGATTGCACCCATTCACAGGGCACCTGCGCATCCAGGTATCGGGCACGCAATTCCTGCCACATATGGTCACGCCCTGCCCGTAAATCCATGGCAGCCAGCCCGCGATTCACCAGAAGTACCGCTTTGGGCTGGTGCGCACTCAATTTCAGCGCCTCATCCAATAAGGGCTTGTAGGCCACAACACGCCCACCGCGCGAACCAGCATCGGCACTGATAATCACCTTGGGCTGTGCGTCCTCAATGCGCGAAGCCAGCGATGCCGAGGCAAAACCGCCAAACACCACACTGTGAATGGCCCCAAGGCGCACACATGCCAGCATGGCAAATACCGCCTCGGCAATCATGGGCATATAAATCTGCACACGATCGCCTTTCTCCACGCCAAATGACTTTAATACTGCCGCCATGCGCTGCACTTCTGCGTGCAGCTGTGCGTAGGTATAGCTTTGCTCAGTATTGGTTTCTGTGGAAACGGCAATCAAAGCCACCTGATCCCCACGCTCTTCCAAATGCCTGTCAATCGCGTTGTGGCAAAGATTCAAAGTGCCATCGGCAAACCAGCGCACAAAAGGCGGTTGCGAATAATCACAAATTTGCTGAGGTTTTTGATGCCAATCCACCAAAGCGGCCTGCTCCAGCCAAAATTGGTCACGCTGCTGTGCCTGGATAGAGTTTTGATAAAAATCATGAAATCGCTGCATGGCAAATGTCTCCTTTTCTTCTTGATATTTCGACCATTATTCATTGCCCACTTGCGATAAGCTGACACGGCCAGAGACACAAACATCCAGCATTTGTTTCAAAAAACAACAGGCAGCACTGCAAACATCACCACCAATGAGCATGTTTTTTGCAAGCTTTGCCAGATGTTCTTTTCCTGTTTTTCAATTTGGATATAAAATCAGCACATTCACTAGTACGTCACATCCATGTGGCGCTTATTTTTAGTTCCACCTATCCGCTAATTCAATGAGCACATACAAAGAACTCCTGGCACAACGTGCAGAACTGGAAAAGCAAATTGAAGCTGCCCGCAAAGAAGCACTGGCCTCTGCCATTGCCCAAGTGCGTGCCATCGTTGCTGAATACGAATTGACCGAAGAAGACGTCTTCTCCAAGAAGGCTCCTCGCGCAGCTGCTACTGGCGCCAAGACTGTGGCTCCCAAGTACCGCGACCCTGAAACCGGCGCTACCTGGACTGGCCGCGGCAAGCCCCCACTGTGGATTGCTGGCAAGGACCGTCTGAATTTCCTGATTCAAGACCAGAATGCTTAAATAAGAGCCATCTTATTTATTCAGCAAAAAGCCCCCAAGACTTCGGTCCTGGGCTTTTTTATTGCTCTGCCATCTGCATGAGCAGCGCAATCCACCAAGGATTTATCCCCAAGCGCAAACAACACACTCGCGGGATTCAGCGGATGCGCCAATTTGGCTGACTGTCATGAATGACACAGAGCCTCTCATGGGTCGCCACCACACTTGGCACCCCGCACGCCCACAGCACATGACAGGCCTCAAGACCAGCTTACACAGCACACAGCCCAACTTCAGCGCAATCACGAGCAGTGAAGCCCTTTCAGCACCACTGAAGCACACAGCACGCAACCAGCCACTCCATGCCGCCACTCCGTTTTTAAGAGCAGCTTGCGCAGTCCACTTCAACAACTGCGATCTAAAAATATGTCAAACACAGTGCGGACAAGCGCTAGCCGCTATGAAAATTTAAAAATCAACAATGAAAAAGCCACTTGATCTTGCGATCAAGTGGCTTTCAAACTGGTCGGAATGGCGGGATTCGAACTCGCGACCCCTTGCACCCCATGCAAGTGCGCTACCAGGCTGCGCTACATTCCGAAG
>JAEZZU010000079.1 GCA_023418355.1 Pseudomonadota bacterium
CAGCAAAACTGGGTAGTGGGAAAGTCTTGGAAACCACGTCAAACTCAGTACAAACAACTGAGCAAGTATCCACAACAAATCAAAGAAAAATGCCGTTCACTTGGCTTAAGTGAACGGCATTACCGCCCCACGGCAGATTTTTCGCGCACCACCGCCCAGCAATGGGTACAGCTCGACCATCAACTACAGCTGCAACAGCGACGCACCAGTGCCGCGCAGGCGCGGCAACTGATGCAGGCATCAACAGGTCGCAACTTCTCTGACTTTGACCGCCTGCTGCTGTCCTGCCTGCTGCAAGACGGCCACACGGGCGCGCAACGCGCTCCCGAACGCGCACGCCAGCTGCTGCAGCCACTGGCCGAGCAAGGCCATGCTGTGGCGCAGAACCTGCTGGGTGAGTCCTGGTATGCCGAGCAGGCCTACGACCAGGCCTATAAATGGATCAGTCTGGCCGCTCGCTCTGGCTATGGCCGCGCACGCACCAACCTGGGCCAGCTGCATGCCATGGGGCTCAATCAGGCCGACCCGACCACAGCGGGCTTAGAAATACTGGAAGGCATGCTGGAGCAAAGCAAAGAACAGCTCGCCCCGCTGATGCAGCAGCCCGAGATCACCCCGCAGGCACAGCAAATCATCGACAGATTCCAGCACATGCTGCGCCCAGCAGGCCAATAAGCCACGCTGACCTGCCTCCTGAATACAGACCATGACCAAGCCATCTTCTGCTGTACGCAAACCACTGCTGGCCTGCTCCCACCACCTGTCACAGAAAGCACGCCTGGCACTCTTGACCCTGCTGATCCTCATCGGTGTCACCTGGGGCCTGTGGCTGGCACGCCCCAGCCAGGTCGGAGACAGCCAGACCGCCACTACGCGCAGCGGTGGCAGTGCCACGCTGTGCAAGCACGCATCCGTGGCATTTGCACCGGAGCTGTCCATCCAGCAGATGGGGCAGCTGCTGCGGGCGGAAGACGCCTACATCATGTATGGCCCGGACGAGTTCGGTGAATACCAGCTGCGCTTTGCCAGCCATACCCCGGTGGAGCAGGCCATGGCCCATCTGCGTGCCCAGCCCGGCGTGCTGGATGTGATTGCCAATCCACACTGCCCCTGAAGGATGGACATGCACCGACTCCTGGGCGTGCTCTGGGCAGGCGTGGTGTCTGCAGCTATCTGCTATGCCGAATATCTGGGCCTGGGTGCCATGCTGGGCACAGCCCTGCTCGGTTATGGCGACCAGAGCCAGGCCATGGGCACCTTGCTGGTCGTGCTGGCTGCCTGCATCAGCTGTCTGGTGCTGTGTGCCCGGCGCTTTCCGGTGATTGCCGGGCCACGCGGGGCATCGCTGTCGATTCTGGTGCTGGGGCTGCTCAGCATTCAGGCGCTATACCCCGTCTCAGGCTCTGGCCAGCTGCTGGTGCTCGTAGCCATGATGCTGGGCTGCACCGCCACGCTGTGCATGGGCACCATGCGCTGGGTGCAATGGGCGTTTGCACACCTGCCTGCCTGGTTGATTCCAGCCTTTGTCTACGCCTCTGCACTGAGCATTGTGGCCAGTGCCAGCCACAAATACCTCTACAACTGCCTGATGGTCAGCGAATGGCAGACCTGGGGCATTTTCCTGAGCGGGGTTCTGGCCGGTCTGGCCTGGCAGACCTTGTGCCAGAGTGTGGCCAGGCTGAAGCAACTGCCCCCCCAAGCCACCGCCCTCGCACGCAGCCTGAGTGGCACCAGTCTGGTGGTGGGCGCAGGCACTGCCTGGCTGCTCTATGAATACAGCAGCCTGCGCTACGCCTCTGCAGGCATGTGCTCACGCCTGGGTGTGCTGGATCTGAATCTGCAGTCCTTTTTTCAGCGCATGGGCCTGCTACTGGAGCAGGACCTGCACTTCATCCCCCTGCCAGCGCTGCTGGCTGCCGCAGTCTGGGGGCTGTTTGTCGGCCTGATTGTGCTGATTGAAAGCCGCACTGCCGTGACCACGCTGGCTGATTTGCTGCGCCAGGCCCAGCGCCATGCGCAGGCAGAGGCTCTGCACACCCCGCTGATGCGCTGGAACGCGGGTTGCCAGGCACTGCTAACACCCGCCACCACCATTGCCAGCAGTGTGTCGCAATCTCGCAGCCAGGTGATCTGGAGCCTGTACCAGCCCAGCGCCATGGCAGTACTGCTGCATGCGCTGGCGCTGCTGGCCATTGCCCTGTTTGCCGGACACTGGCTGGCACGCCTGCCGCAGATTGCGCTGGTCGTGCTGATGACGCTGGTCGCCTGCAGCATGCTGATCCAGAGCACCACCCAGGTCTGGCAGCAGGCCTATTCCATCAAGCACCGAGGCATTGCTGGGGGGCTGGGCCTGTGGGCCGTTCTGCTGATCTCTGTCGTCACCGGGCAGACACTGCTGGGCTTTGTGCTTCCTGCCGTCTGGGCCATTGGCCTGCACTGGTGGCGCCAACGCCATGCACAAAGCTCGCCCTGAGCCAGGGCCACCATTTCTGGCTGGAAGCACAGGCACTGATTGCCCGTCTTTTCAAGCCCCGACCTCGGTCATAGCCGCATTTGCTGCACAGGCAGCGTGTGGCTTCTAAAATCGTGGGTTGCTTTTCACTGCCCAACGAGAAGGCCCTCATGTCCCAACGCAAGATTTTCGTCACCACCGCCCTGCCGTACGCCAACGGCAATTTCCACATCGGCCACATCATGGAATACATCCAGGCCGACACCTGGGTGCGTGCACAGCGAATGCAGGGCAATGCCGTCAACTTCGTGGGCGCGGACGACGCCCATGGCGCGCCCATCATGATTGCCGCCGAAAAGGCCGGCAAGACACCCCAGCAGTTCGTGGCTGATATTGCGGCTGGCCGCAAGCAGTACCTGGATGGCTTTCACATTGCTTTTGACAACTGGAGCAATACCGACAGCCCCGAAAACCACGAGCTGAGCAAGCAGATCTATCTGGACCTGAAGAAGGCCGGTTTTATTGAAACCCGCACCATCGAGCAGTTCTTCGACCCTGAGAAGAACATGTTCCTGCCCGACCGTTTCATCAAGGGCGAATGCCCCAAGTGCCACGCCAAGGACCAGTACGGCGACAACTGCGAGGTCTGCGGTGCCGTGTACGCACCCACTGATCTGATCAACCCGTTCTCGGCCCTGTCCGGCGCCAAGCCCGAGCTGCGCACCTCCGAGCACTTTTTCTTCAAGCTGTCTGACCCACGCGCCGTGGAGTTCCTGAAGGAGTGGACCCAGAACGGCGTGCACGTGCAGCCCGAAGTGGCCGCCAAGGTCAAGGAATGGTTTGGCGTGCGCACCAACCCCGATGGCACGACCAGCGAAGGCCTGGACGACTGGGACATCTCGCGCGATGCACCCTACTTCGGCATTGAAATTCCGGACGCGCCCGGCAAGTACTTCTATGTATGGCTGGACGCGCCCGTGGGCTATCTGGCCTCGCTGAAAAATCTGCTGAACAAGCGCGGCGAAGATTTCGATGCCTACATGGCCGACCCCAATCTGGAGCAGTACCACTTCATCGGCAAGGACATCGTGACGTTCCACACGCTGTTCTGGCCTGCCATGCTCAAGTTCAGCGGCCGCAAGACGCCCACCAAGATCTGCGTGCACGGCTTCCTGACGGTGAACAACGGCCAAAAGATGTCCAAGAGCCGTGGTACGGGTCTGGACCCGCTGAAGTACCTGGCGCTGAAGATGAACCCCGAGTGGCTGCGCTACTACCTGGGCGCCAAGCTCAACGGCAAGAACGAAGACATCGACTTCACCGCCGAAGACTTCATGCTGCGCGTGAATGCCGACCTGATTGGCAAGTACGTGAACATCGCCTCGCGCGCTGCCGGTTTCATCTTCAAGCGCTTTGAAGGCAAGCTGGGTGCTGTCTCGGAAGACGGCCAGACCCTGCTCGAAGCCCTGCGTGCGCAAAAGGACGCCATCATCGCGGCCTACGAAGCACGCGACACCGCCCGCGCTGCCCGCGAAATCATGCTGCTGTGCGACAAGGTCAACAGCTATGTGGACGCGAACAAGCCCTGGGAGCTGGCCAAGCAGGAAGGCATGGACGCACGCCTGCAAGACGTGTGCTCGACCTGTATCGAAGCCTTCCGCCTGCTGACCGTGTACTTGAAGCCCATGCTGCCTGCCGTGGCGGCGCAAGTGGAGGCCTTCCTGAAGGTGGGCGAGTTGCAATTTACCGATGCCGACACCCTGCTGGGCGCTGGCCACGAAATCGGCAAGTACGAACACCTGATGCAGCGTGTCGTGCCTGAGCAGCTGGACGCCCTGTTCGAGCCACCAGCAGCCCCCGAGCCAGAAGCGGTGAAGCCCGGTGGCGAAGAAATCGCCCCCACCATCACGATTGATGACTTTGCCAAGATCGACCTGCGCATTGCCAAGATCGTGGAGTGCAAGGCCGTCGAAGGCTCGACCAAGCTGCTGCAGCTGACACTGGATGTGGGTGAAGGCAAGACACGCAATGTGTTCAGCGGCATTGCCAGCATGTACAAGCCCGAGCAGCTGCAAGGCAAGCTCACCGTGATGGTGGCCAACCTGGCACCCCGCAAGATGAAGTTCGGCATCTCCGAAGGCATGGTGCTGGCTGCCAGCCATGCTGACAGCAAGGTGGATGCTGGCATCTATGTGCTGGAGCCCTTCCCTGGCGCCCAGCCCGGCATGCGCATCGGCTGATTGCACATCGCCCCCAACAAAGCCCTTGCAAGCCCTGCCTGCAAGGGCTTTGTTGTTGCTGCCCATCACTACCGCTCATCCGTCTTCTGTCGCATTCTGCGCCAGCATGTTTCTCTAAAAACGAAGGCTGAAGCCTGCACTCCATCATTCCTAGATTAAGAACAAAATTCGCTTCCAAGGCTTATATTTACTGCGCTAGCTGCTCTCTTATTTACTGTTTCAACACCACAGACCATGCACCGCCTGCGTTAGATAACAGCGAGGCAGCCGGCGACCAACGGTTCTTATATGCACACTGCACATGCTTCTAACTGCTTGTTGCAAGCCTCTGCCTAGAATCCGTCGCTTTCACCGCTGCGCTGGCACGTGACTGCCGCCAGAACACAGCGCCCCCGTTGATATGCCGACGCGTGGCCATACCACCAGCCGGCCTGCATTCGATAGGAGATCGCATGCCCCAGTCCTCCCCCTTTGCCGTGCGCACCGCCCTGTGGCTGGCTGCCGCACTGCTCGCTCCTGCAGCACTGGCTCAGAACACTGCAGCCAACCCTTCAGTGCAGGATATTTCCGTGATTGCTGGCACCTGCGCCAACTGCCATGGCCCTCAAGGCAAATCCACGGGCGTGATTCCTCAGCTGCGTGGCGTCAATGCGCAGCATCTGCTGGCCCGCATGCAGGCCTTCAAGGCTGGAACAGCGACGGATGCGACCGTCATGACCCGTCTGATGAAGGGCTATGACGATGCCCAGATCCAGGCACTCGCCCAATGGTTCAGCAAGGAGGCCAAATAATGTCGTTCAACCGCCGTAGTGTTTTAACCGGTGCACTGGCCGGTGCTGCCAGCCTGTCTCTGCCTTCCATCGTCCGCGCCCAGAGTGGCTCCGCCCATGTGGTGGTGGTCGGTGGCGGTTTTGGTGGTGCCACCGCTGCGCGCTACCTCAAGGCCCGTGCACCGCAGGTGCGCGTGACGCTGATCGAGCCCGCGCCCATCTTCTACACCTGCCCCTTCTCCAACCTGTATCTGGCAGGTCTGCGCACCTGGGACAGCATTGGTCACAGCTACGATGGCCTGCGCAAGGCGGGCGTGGAAGTCATCCAGGCCCGTGCCGACCATGTGGACACCGCCAAGCAGCGCGTGCTGCTGTCCAATGGCCAGGCGCTGAGCTACGACAAGCTGGTGCTCTCGCCCGGCATCGACATGCGCTGGAATGCGCTGGAAGGCTATGACGAGGCAGCTTCGCTGCTGGCGCCCCATGCCTGGAAAGCCGGCCCCCAGACCCTGCTGCTCAAGAAGCAGCTGGATGCCATGCCCGATGGCGGCACCTTTGTGATGTCCATCCCCGCCAACCCCTTCCGCTGCCCCCCCGGCCCCTACGAGCGCGCAGCCATGGTGGCGCACTACTTCAAGCAGCACAAACCCAAATCCAAGATCCTGCTGCTCGACAGCAAAGACAGCTTCTCCAAGCAGGGCCTGTTCCTGCAGGGCTACAAGGCCCTGTATGGCGACATGATCGAGTGGGTCAAGCAGTCCGACGACGGCCAGGGGGTGCGTGTGGATGCCAAAAATCTGGAAGTAGAAACCGCCTTTGGCACCAAGCACAAGGCCAGCGTGCTGAACGTGATTCCTCCCCAGAAGGCGGGCTTTATCGCCGAGCGCGCAGGTGTGGTCGATGCCAGCGGCTGGGTGCCCATCAAGCCCGAGAGCTTTGAGTCCCAGCAGGTCAAGAACGTCTATGTGCTGGGCGATGCCACACAGGCTGCACCCATGCCCAAATCGGGCTTTGCAGCCAACACACAGGGCAAGGTGGCGGCCGCGGTCATTGCCGCCGAGCTGACCGGCAAGCCCCTGCCACAGGCCGCTTTTGCCAACACCTGCTACAGCCTGATCGGCACCGACTACGGCATTTCCGTAGCCGGTGTGTACCGCGCAGAAGGCAGCAAGCTGATCGAGGTGCCAGGCTCCGGTGGCGTGAGCCCCGCCAATGCGGATGCTGCCTTCCGCAAGGCGGAAGCAGACTACGGTGCGGCCTGGTACAAGGCCATCAGCACGGATATCTGGGGAGCATAAGCAGCTTCCCAGCCCCCCTGCTGCACACACGCAAGCCTCGCTCCTGACAGGTGCGGGGCTTTTGTGCATCTGCTGTGTCCGGGATAGCATCCCGTCAGTTTGAGGAACCCATATGTTGCTGTGGTATTCGTTTTTCTTTGGCGTGGCTTTTGGCGTGGCGGCTCGCTGGGGGCGTTTCTGTCTGCTGCGCGGCATTCGCCAGCGCATGGGGCAAGACGGCAGCGAAGCTGCGGGCAATGCTCCGGCCCTGCAAGCCTTTGCCCTGGCAGCTGCCGTGGCCCTGCTGGCTTCGCAGGGGCTGCACCTGGCAGGCATCATTGATCTGAACAACGCACAGATCGTGCGCCCCGGCTTTTCCTTTGCAGGAGTGCTGATAGGCGGCGTCATCTTTGGCCTGGGCATGGTGCTGGCCAATGCCTGCGGCGCACGTTCTCTGGTGCTGATGGCAGGCGGCAATCTGCGCTCGCTCATCACCGTGGTGTTTCTGGCACTCGGCGCACAGGCCACACTGACCGGCGTGCTGGCACCGCTGCGCCAGTGGCTGCAAGGCATTGCACCGACCACCGTGGAACACGCCACCGTGCACCAGCATTTGATAGAAAAAGGGCTTTCAGCGCCTGTCACATATGCGCTGGCAGCTATGGTTCCCGCAGCGCTTTTGTTGCTCTATGCTTTTTACCGCCCGCCCCTGCGCCGCAGCCCTGTGCAGCTGGTGTGCGCCTTGGTGATTGGTGCTTTGGTCGCCGTGGGCTGGTGGATCAGCGCCACGATCGAGGTCGATCCGTTTGAACCTGCCAAGCTCAACTCACTGAGTTTTATCGCCCCCATCTCCGAAACCCTGCTCTATACCCAGGTGGCCGTGGGCCGTGACTTTGCCCCCATCTCCGCCATGGTGCTGGGCGTGCTGGCGGGGGCCTTTGTCACAGCTTTGCTGACCCGTACCGCACGCTGGGAGGGCTTTCACAGCCCTGCACATCTGGTCAGAAGTGCGCTGGGGGGCTGGCTCATGGGCTTTGGCGGTGTGCTGGCCGTGGGGTGCTCCATCGGTCAGGGGCTGACGGGCATCTCCACCCTGGCCTGGGCCACGCTGCCTGCGGTGCTGGGCATTGGTCTGGGCACCGTGGCGGCGCTCAAGCTGCTGCCACGCAAGCCCTGAGCCAAGGGCTGGAAGGAGAGTCAAACGCTGCGCCATGCGCGTATTCCCGCATGAGCTTATTGCCCAACCATCTAAAATTCGTAACAGACAGCTCTGCTTGTGCCGCGTGTCGGCTAAGAGGGATCACTCCCATCCATGCCTGTGTGAACACCTCACACCTCAACGCTCAAGCCCGTCTTCTGGAGTTTGGTTGAGTGCATGGGATGTGGCTTCTGCCACATGCAGAGGCCATACATGTCGCGCTGATCTGTACTGTCTGGCAGATCACCATCGTGCGGCATTGCATGTTCGCTTCCCTTTGCTCTTGATGCCACCGCAAGTCTGTGGTGGCGCAGCAGGTCAGCGCTGGTCTTGATGAAGCGCCGCCGGGGAAGCACACAGCGCCTCCTGCGGTTTTGAACTTATGACTCGGAGGAGTTTTCCACCATGCAACGTCGCCATTTTCTGATGACGCCTCCCGCCATGGCACTGGGTGCAGCTGCTGCGGCTGCCCCCATCGCCACACTGGCGGCCCCCACCATCATGACGCCCCAGTCGCGCATCCTGCCCCGTGAAGGCAAGGGTCCGCGCATTGTGATCTGCGGCGGTGGCTGGGGTGGTCTGACAGCAGCGCGCTACCTGCGCGAGCTGATCCCCAGTTCCGATGTGGTGCTGCTGGAACGCAACCCTACGTTCTGGTCCGGCCCCATGAGCAACAAGTGGCTGGTTGATATCGTCAACACCGATTTCGTCAACCACGACATGCTGCACCCCGCCAACAAATATGGCTACAAGCTGCTGCAGACCGAAGTCAACGGCTTTGAGCGCGACAAGAAGCTGGTGCGCACCGCCCACGGCCTGATCGAGTATGACTACCTGATTCTGTCCGGCGGCATCCGCAACAACTACGAAGCCTGGTTTGGCAACGACCAGAAGGCCATCGACTACACGCGCACGCACTTCCCCAATGCCTACATCCCCAACCAGGAGATGCTGGCACTGAAGCACAAGGTGAAGAACTTCAAGGGCGGCACCATCGTGATGACGCTGCCCCCACCACCTCACCGCTGCCCTCCTTCGCCCTACGAGCGTGCCTGTCTGATTGCCTGGCATATCAAGAAGAACAACATCCCCGGCAAGATCCTGATTCTGGATCCCAAGCCCAAGATCGCGCCCATCGGCATGGGCTACAAGCAGGCCTTCGAAGAGCTGTACCCGGACATCATTACCCACGTGCCCAATGCACGCGTGCAGGAGCTCGATCCCTTCAAGAAGAAGATCAAGACCGCCGCTGGCGAGTTTGACTTTGACGATGCCATCCTGATGCCTCCACACCAGGCCGCCGACATGGTCTGGTGGGCCGATCTGATCGGCAAGGATCCCATGACCGGCAAGCCTACGGGCTGGGCGGACATGAACAACCGCTACTTCACCGCCAACAGCGATGACAGCGTCTACTTTGTGGGCGACCTGATGGGTGCAATTTCTCCCCAGTTCGGTCACTATCCCAAGAGTGGTCACGTCGCCAACTACATCGGCAAGATCGTTGCGAAGAACATTTCCCAGCGTGTGGCCGGTCAGGAAGTCACGCCCATGCTGCCTGACAACCTGTGCTTCATGATGGTCAATGGCGATCCGCAGGAAGAAATTTCGGTAAAGTTCGAATACGAAATCGACCCCGCAACCGGCCACGTCCACCAGACCCAGATCGACATGGACGTGCGCACGCCCGATATGGTCAAGGAAGACTTTGCCTGGATCAACTCCAAGTTCAGCGACTTCCTCGGCATCTGACACGACATGACCACATCACCTTCTCACGCCCTGACACGCCGCCGCCTGGTGGCAGGCGCTGCGGCGGCCAGTGCCGCCCTGGCCCTGCCCCAAGCGCTGGCACAAGCCCCTGCCAAACCTGCCCTGGTGGGACCGCTGGCACCCAACCCCGTGGAATTCAAGAAAACGCTGGAAGACTTCATCGGCAAGGCCACGCCACAGGCACAAGGTCTGCACGTGGACATTCCAGTGCTGGCGGACAACCCCGGGGCCGTGCCCGTCAAGGCCAAGGTCACGCTGCCCATTACCGAGCAGGACTGGTGCGAGGAAATGATCGTCGTGGCCGAGCTCAACCCCATCCCGCTGTCGTGCCGCATGTACTTTTTTGCGGACACCGGCACAGCAGAAGCGGCCGTGCGCATTCGCCTGAGCCAGTCGCAGAACGTCTATGTGCTGGCCCGCATGAAAAGCGGCGCCGTGCTGCAGGCCAAGCAAATGGTGACCGTGGCCGCCAGCGGCTGCGGCATGTAAGAAGGAGTGGTGATGAGCAGCATGAGCAAACCTGCCCGCGTCTGGGTCAGCAACGACAAGCCCAAGGCCGGCGACATTCTGCGTGTGCGCGCGCAGATGGAGCATGTGATGGAAACGGGCCTTCGCACCGACCCTGAAACCGGCAAGATCCGCCCCCGCCACATCGTCAAGCACTTTGAGGCCAAGATGGCGGGCAAGCCCATCTTTGTCTGGGACCTGGGCACCTCCATCTCGCCCAACCCCTACATCGAGTTCACCTTCAAGGCCCGCCAAAGCGGTGAGCTGGAACTGCTGTGGGTGGACGACCATGAGCAAAAGCTGGTAGCCCAAAAGACCATCACGGTCAGCTAAGCCCAGCCCTCTGTCCCAAACAAAGCCCCGCAGGCTGCAACACCTGCGGGGCTTTTTTATGCATCAAATTGGCCTCCAGCGCTTATCCAGCAAGCGCTGATAGCTATCAATCTTTAGCGGCCGTTGTAGCGACCGGGGCGATGGCTTACCGCCAGAAACACCCCCATCACCACGGCAGCGAGGATGGACCAGAGCACGCGGTCAAAGGGCACGATCCACAGCGCCAGCGCCACCACGATGCAGTCAATCACCATCTGCACCTTGCCCGCACGCAGGCCGTATTTGTCCTGCAGGTAAAGCGACACAATGGTGGCGCCCCCCAGGCTGGACTTGTGACGCGCCAGAAACAGCACGCCCGCCCCCATCAGCAGGCCGCCTGCAATGGCCGCAAACGCGGGGTGCAGGTAGTCGATGTGAATGAACTTGGGGCCGAACGTGGTCACCAGCGACAGCAAAGCCACCGAGACAAAGGTCTTGATGGTGAACTCTTTGCCGATGTGCTTCCAGGCAAACCAGTAAAACGGCAGATTGATCAGAAAGTAAATCGCACCAAACGACCAGCCGGTGGCGTAGTGCAGCACAAAGGCCAGCCCGGCCGTACTGCCGGTGAGCAGGCCCGCCTGGTTGAACATCATCATGGTGATGCCCACAAACAGGGAACCTGTGAACAATGCCTGACCATCTTCATACTTGCCATGCCGGATGACCGGCGCGGCTGCAGAGGAGGCAACAGAAGAACTTAGCTCGGATTCGGAGGGGGTGGTGCTCATGCTCATGGCGAATACCAGTTTCTGACGGTGCCAGCTTGTGGCCACACCGCCGGGATCTATGCAACAAAGGCTCTAGCAATAAACGCGCCACATTCACTGGCATGCGAATGACGGACGCCTTGCACACAACGCAGCACCTGACAAAAGCGCTGACACACCTTGTTGCAACGCAGCAATTACACCATGTTCATCCGGCCGCACGGCATGCGGCCAACCACATCAGCGGTCGCCTTGCGGCCTTTTAAAGCGGCTGGCCGTGTGCTTGACCGTGCCGTTGGCACCAAAAGTAACCGTGAATTCCATCTCCTGGTTCGGAGGGTCGATCCAGTTCCAGTCCCAGTCGGTTTCCTGCTTGAGGTTGTAGGTCATGCGCCGCGCTGGCTTGCCCAGCATGCGACGCACCTGCTCCTGCGTCATGCCCGGCTTGATCTGCTCGAACACATGGGGGGCCACCACCTGGCGCAGGGCCGTCATCACGCCATCCGGGCCGATGGTGATCATGTAGTTCTGATGGCCCATGGGCTGGCGGGGATACTCCAGCATGCGTGCACCACCCGGCTCTGGCCAGATGGTTTCTGGCTCACCAAAAGCCTTGCGGACATCGGCTTCCGTGGAAAGCCCCTCTTCCAGCGCATTGATGCGCTGCTGGTCACAGGCCACCAGCCCCAGCAAAGTTGTGGCAACGGCAGCACATGCCGCAGTAATTCGGTGAAAAAGCTGCATGAGTAATGTCGGGGGATAGAATCTTCAGTCCTGAGAGGTTAACAGTCCATGTCCATTTTTGCTCGCCCCCACTACACATCTGACACCACCGATTTCCTGAACCAGCTCAAGCAGGCCAAGCCCGAGCTGGAAGCCCAGCAGCGCGAAGGCCGTGGCCTGCTCTGGGACAAGCAGGTTGACTACGAGGCACAGGCGCAAGCTGCCCAGGCCCGTGTCCCCCAAAAGCCCTACGTGTACCAGACCAATAACTAAAGACACATTATTGGTGTTTTTAGTGCCCAGCCCTTGTCCATCAAGCGCTGGGCGCTCTTCTTTCTAAAGCCGCATGAGCGACAGTTCCACCGATAACGCCCACAGCCAGCTGCCCGCCACTGCAGCCTCGGATGACCCGAACCTGATGCCCGAAGTGGTCGATCAGGTCGCTCTGGCGCGCCTGTACGGTGAACCACTGTTCAAGCTGCCCAATGACCTCTACATCCCGCCCGATGCGCTGGAGGTCTTTCTGGAGGCCTTTGAAGGGCCGCTGGACTTGCTGCTGTACCTGATCCGCAAGCAGAACTTCAACATCCTGGACATTCCCATGGTGGCGGTGACGCAGCAGTACCTGCAGTACGTGGATGAAATCCGCAGCCGCAACCTGGAGCTGGCAGCCGAATACCTCCTGATGGCGGCCATGCTCATCGAAATCAAGTCGCGCATGCTGCTGCCGCCCAAGAAAAAGGAAGGCGAAGAAGAGGCCGAAGACCCGCGTGCCGAGCTGGTGCGCCGTCTGCTCGAATACGAGAAGATGAAGCTTGCCGCCCAGCAGATCAACGAACTGCCGCAGTACGGGCGTGACTTTCTGAAGGCGCAGGTCTATATCGAGCAAAGCCTGCAGCCGCGCTTTCCGGATGTCAGCGCGGTAGACCTGCGCTCGGCCTGGAGGGATATCCTCAAGCGTGCCAAGCTGGTGCAGAACCACCGCATCACGCGCGAAGAGCTCAGCGTGCGCGAGTACATGAGCCACATCCTCAAGCAGCTGCAGGGCAAACGCTTTGTGCCGTTTGAAGACATTTTTGAACCGGAAAAAGGTGCCACGGTGCTGGTGGTGACCTTTATCGCGCTGCTGGAGCTGGGCAAGGAAACGCTGATTGAGATCACCCAGGCCGAAGCCTACGCCCCCATTTACGTGCGCCTGGCCTACCGCCCTGCTGAAACCAGCCCCGTGCTGGATGCCGAAGCCACCCTCTACGAACAGGACTGAATCCGCTTCCTGCCAGTCGCTGCCACGCAGGCACAATGTGCTCTGTCAAGCTTTTCCTTGAGGAGATACACCATGCCCCATATGTACGTGGAATACAGCAACAACCTGCAAGGCGTGAACGAAGGCGCGCTGATGGAGGCGCTGAACCAGGCGGTCTGCCACCACCCTACCGTGACCGACGAAGCAGACGTCAAGACCCGGATTGCCAGCCTGAGCAACTACCGCATTGGCCTGAACACCGCCGGTCGTGCTTTTGCCCATGTGGAGCTGCGCCTGATGGCGGGTCGCACGGCCGAGGTCAAAAAGGAACTCTCGGACCGCATTGCCGCCGTGCTCAAGGCCCAGATTCCGGCGCAGGCTGGTCTGGATGTGCAGCTGAGCGTGGACATTGTGGACATGGACAAGCCCAGCTACTTCAAGGGCAAGCTGTAATCAGCACATCGCCACGCGCTCTGCCAGCCATCCACCACGCAGAACACGGGCGATGGCTGGCACTTTACTTGCCGACCATCAGCACAATCACCATGCCCCACAGCGTGAGCAAGGTGTTGCTGACGGCATAAGGCACGGTGTAGCCCAGCATGGGCACATTGCTTCTGGCCACGTCAGCCACCATGGCCACGGACGCCGTGCTGGTGCGGGCGCCACCACAGCAGCCCAGGTTGATGGCCGGATCAAAACGGAAGATGTACTTGCCAATCAGGGGCGCCAGCAGCATGGGCACCCCCGTGGCAAACAGGCCCCACAGGAAGATTTCCACGCCGACCTGCTTCAGCCCCGCAATAAAGGTAGGCCCCGCCGTAATGCCCACCACGGCGATAAAGATGTTCAGCCCCACGGAGTTCATGAACCACAGGGTGGAACTGGGCACCGTACCAATCTTGGGGAAAAAGCTGCGCACCCAGCCCACGACCAGGCCGGCAATCAGCGCACCGCCTGAAGAGGACAGCGTGATGGGCACGCCATCCACGGGCACCACAATCGCCCCCAGCAAGCCACCAATGGCAATGGCCAGCCCGACCAGCACCATGCTGGTGACATCGGTGGGACGGTCGGCATAGCCAAACTCTTCGGTGATCGCATCCACGTGTTTTTTCGTGCCGCGAATACTGACAATGTCGCCGCGGTTGAGCTTGGTCTGCGCCAGCACGGGAATGTCCACGCCCATGGAACCCCGGCGAATGCGTGTGACATAGATGCCCCGTGCCACCGAATTGTTGGCCAGATCAATCAGCGTCTTGCCATCGGCATGGCTGCTGGCGACATAGACATCGACCACCTCGATGGGCAGGTTGAGCAGCTCGGCATCGGATACTTCTGTCGCACGCGAAGCCCATTCCACCAGTGCCTCGTGCTTGCCGGATACCGCAACGATATCGCCCACCTGCAGTACCGTGTTTTCATCAAAGGCAATGATCTTGCCATCACGGCGCAGATTCTCCAGAAACAAGCGGCCGTTGGCATTGGCCTCCGCCTCGGCCACGGTCTTGCCTGCAATCAGGCCCGGCGTTTCCAGCCGGAAAGCGCGGATGATGTACTGCTGCCATGCGGTATGCAGATTGCTCTCCGAGCTGCCCGCAGACATCTCTTCTTCGTAGCGCTTGCACTCTTTCTGCAGATCCACGCCCAGCAATTTGGGACCCACAAAAGCAATGATCCAGCCTGTGCCCACCGTACCGAACAGATAGGTCACGGCGTAAGCGACAGGAATCAGATCAAGCTGCTGCTGCACCTGCTCTGGCGTGAGATCCAGCTTGCCAATGGCATTGGTCGCAAGTCCGATGGATGCCGAGATCGTCTGCCCCCCCGCCAGCAACCCCGCCGCCAGCCCCGGTCCATAGCCAGAGACATAGGTCGCGATATAGACCGACAGCAAGCACAGGCAGGAAATCACCACGGCAAAGATCGCCTGTGGAATTCCATCATTGGCTATGCCGCGTGCAAACTGCGGCCCCACACCAAAGCCCACGGCAAACAGAAACATGACGAAGAACACCGACTTGATCTGTGCCGAAATATCAATGCCCAGCTGCCCCACCAGCACGCCTGCAAGCAAGGTGCCCGTGACCGCCCCCAGACTGAAGCTGCCCAACTTCAGCGCCCCCACCCAGTAGCCCATGGCCAGGGTCAGAAAAATTGCCAGTTCCGGATGGCCTTGCAGCGTCTGCACCACCCATTGCCAGATATGCATCATGGCTGACTCCCTCAAGATTGGAACCTCGGCCATGCCCGCAGCATGTCGGGGCATGGCCGTTTCGATGCGTAATTAGCCTTTGGTGGCGTCTTCCTGGGCATGCAAGCGCAACACCTGCAGCCCTCGGCTCGCGTCATAGCCGTGCACTTCCTGCACATCCAGCTTGCGCATGAAGGAAATGGTTTCCTGACCAATGACCTGACCTGGCACCAGAATCGGGAAGCCCGGTGGATAAGGAATGACCAGCTTGGCGGAGACCATGGGCGGGCCGTCCTTGAGACGGCGGTCACACTCCTCGCTGTTCAGCGGCACATACTCGATATTGGAAGGGTCCCAGCTCAGGAAGAAGGCACGGCGGATATCACCTTCCACGGCAGGCTGTCCGTCCACATCGTGGCGGAAGGACTCATGGAAATGGCTGAAGTTCGGCAGCTCCGGCACATCACGCATCAGGCTGTCCACACGTGCGGCAAAGCGCTGGCGCTCGGCCTCACTGGCGTGCTCCAGATGGTTTTCAATCTCGGTCGCCAGCTCCAGCAGCACGTGAATGAGCTGCGCCACATCGCTGCGGGTGTTGTTGATATTGGACTGCAGCAGCACCGAGTTGCGCGATGTCTTGTTCAGCTGCACCCCAAAGCGTTCCGCCAGGATGCCCTTGAACTCGGTGCCATCAAACCCGGCGGTGCCACACACCAGGGTGATACGTGTGGGGTCGAGGAAGAACTCATCATCACGCAGCGCCACCACCGCATCGCTCCATACCGTGCCTGGCTCCAGGAAATCCTTGAAGCCGCTGGCACGGAACTCTGCAGGAATCATTTCGTCGGCACCCAGCACATGGAAGTACCTGGAAATCAGCGGATGGTGGTTGATCTGGTAGCGAATATCGAGTGCCACCTGAATGGCGTTGTTCACCAGTCCATAGCCCTCCAGTTCCATCTGACGGCGTGCCAGATCCAGCGAGGCAATCAGCTGCTGGTTGGGGCTGGTGGTGGCATGGGTGAAGATGGCTTCGTGCAGCTGCGGCTCAATGGCTTCAAAGTCCACATCCCTGACCAGCACCATGGATCCCTGCCGGATGGCAGACATGGACTTGTGCGTGGAGTTGGTCTGGTACACGCGCAGTCGCACCTGGCGTGGGTCTGGCACCAGCCGGGTATTGAGCAGGGTCTCTTCAGAGGGATTGGCTCCCAGCTGCAGCTGCTGGGCTTCATAGGCTGCGAGCGCCTGCGGCGTCTTGAGCCATTTTTCAATATTGGCCGCCGCCCCCATGGCCGTGCGCGGGCGCAGAAATGGCGACCAGTGCGCAAAGCCAAACCATGCCTCATCCCACAGGAACACCAGATCCGGCTTGATGGCCAGGCACTCTTCCATCACGCGGCGCGTGTTGTAGACATGGCCGTCGAACGTGCAGTTCGTCAGATCCACGGCCCGCACACGCTCGAGCTTGCCCTGTGCCTTGAGTGACAGCAGGGCCTGCTTGATATTGCGCAATGGCACGGCCCCGTACATGGAATAGGCCTTCATCGGATAGGCCTCAACGTAATACGGCTGCAGCCCCCCCAGCACCGCACCGTAGTGGTGGGACTTGTGACAGTTGCGGTCCACCACAATGATGTCGCCCGGCTTGGCAATGGCCATCAGCACCATCTTGTTGGAGGTGCTGGTGCCATTGGTCACGAAAAAGCAGTGGTCAGCCCCAAAGGCGCGTGCGGCCTTGTCCTGCGCATGCTTGATATAGCCCTTGGGCTCGAGCAGGCTGTCCAGCCCACCGGTGGTGGCAGAGGACTCCGCCAGAAACAGATTGCGGCCATAAAACTCGGCCATGTCCTGAATCCAGTCCGACTTGAAGACCGACTTGCCTCGTGCAATGGGCAGCGCATGAAAGGTGCTGACAGGCCGCTGCGCATAGCGCTGCAGGTTGTCAAAAAACGGGGTTTCGTAGCGCTGGCGAATGCCTTCCAGAATCGACAGGTGCAGCTCGATGGGTTCCTCAACCGCATACAGCACACGGCGTACATGGGTAGAGCGTGGATCGCTGGCAATATCCTGCGGCTGGCGGTCCGACATCAGATAGATGTCCAGCTCCGGCCGGTGCTCGTTGATGGTTGCGGCCAGCTGCAAACACAGATGCTCATCATCTGCCTGCTCCACCACGCCCAGCTCACGCATCATGCGATCGAGCTGCGGCACGGGGTAGTGGCTCTTGAAGCCAATACCTTCAAATATCACCACGGCGTTGATATTGCTGTTGCTCGCAATCGCGCTGAAAGCATCCTGAAAACTGCCCACCACCACAGGCTCGTAGATGAACTCGTCCTGATCGCGCCGCTGGGCACGCAGCAGCTGCACGTTGCGTGCCACACGGGGGCTGTCTGCTGGGGCAACAATCAGCACCTCAAAATACGGGCGATGGGGGCCATGCTGGGCCGCCCCCGGCAACTCTGCCCTGGCCTGTGACAGGTCCGGGTTGACCTCCCACTCGCGCGCGTCTTCCTTGTAATAGTTGGCCACGATGGAAAACGAAATCCGGCTGGCCAGCGCCACAAATGCCTCTTTCTGCCCAGCATCCAGATAGCCTTCCAGCGCAGTC
>JAEZZU010000122.1 GCA_023418355.1 Pseudomonadota bacterium
ACGATCTGGAGCAAGCATTCTCCGAATTCGGTAACGTCGTATCCGCTAAGGTCATGATGGAGCGCGACTCCGGCCGTTCCAAGGGCTTCGGCTTTGTGGAAATGTCTTCCGACGCTGAAGCACAAGCTGCCATCGAAGGCCTGCACGAGCAGCCTCTGGGCGGCCGTAACATGATGGTCAACGTGGCCCGTCCCCGTGAAGAGCGTCCTGCCGGCTTCGGCGGCGGCTTCCGTGGCAACAACGGCGGCGGTTTCCGTGGCGGCCGTGAAGGCGGCTTTGGTGGTGGTTTCGGCGGTGGCCGCGATCGCTACTAAGCACTCAGATTGCGTTGTCTGTCTCAGGCAGACAGCATGCTGAACAAAAAATCTGCCCTTGCGGCAGATTTTTTTTCGCCTGTGCATGCCAGCCGCCAGCGGCTGGCGCGCAACGATCCACCAGCCCAGGTCAGTGACCGTAGCTGGCAGCTGGACCGCCGTGATCAGATAAGGCTGGGGCCGGTCTTTCCAGATGGTAGACACCGGTCTGCCTGCCAGCGCATCTTGTAGCTGCTTGCCTTGGAGTGGCAAGTTTTGGCCTAAGTCGGTATAGGGGGCCATGACACCTGCCGGTGCATAAATGAGCTCGCCTTGGTGGTCGAAGATAAATACGCTTTGCTGCAGGACCGTGCCAGGGCCTTGGAGCAGACGCTCTACCGCATCGCGTACCCAGTCCCAGCTGCCGTGTATGCCCAGCACACCCGCGACACGGCCGTCTGGGTGGTAGATGGGGGCCGAGAAGTCCACCAGGCGCAAAGGTTCGCCGGTCACGCTGCGTGGCAGCAAATCTGCCAGCAGCTTCGCCGGGTGCACTTCGCTGATAAGGGTGTACTCATGCCTTCCTGAAACCAGGGCCGTGCAGCCACATTCGCGCCTTGCAGCATGCCTTGCGTGGCATTGCGTACCGTGCCTTGTGCATCCGCTACACCAATCCAGACGTTGTGTGGGTTGATATGCTGCACGCGGTCTAGCATGGTGCGTACGCTGTCGGCATCCAGACCGTTTTCCCACAGCTCTTTGGCGCGTGCCAGCACTTGTGTGCGGTGGCTTTGCTGGCTGATTTCTTCGTGCAGCAAGGTCGCAGTGTTGTGTGCAACCATGTTCAGGCTGGTTGCGGCTTGTTGCTGCAGGCGCAGTTTGAGGATTTCCCCCCACAGCAGACACAGTGCGATGGTCAGCAATGCCGTAAAACTGCCAAATACCAGCGCAATGTGGGTGCGAAAACTTTTGGTGCGGGGGCTGGAAGGGGGCATAACGCGGGGACTGGAGAAAGACGCAGCTGAGGGGAGGGGGCGAGGAGCAATAAGCACTGCGTGACCTTTGATCATCACCCACTGGCACTTGCAACCGCAACATCATTGCCCCCTGCTGATTGGCATAAAACAACCCCTCCGGCGCCAGTAACCCCCCTTTGCGTGGCCATCTGCTGGTCGAGTATTTAGGTATCTCTCCAAGCATTCGCCCAGATAAACATGCTGGCCAGTGGCGTCTGCTGCACGAGCAGGCCCATGCTGAGCCACCAGGGCTAAGGGGGGTATAGATAAAAATGGCCTCCAGGGCTTATGGGGTAAGCGCTGGCAGCTATGGATTTTCAGATATCTGCAGGTGCTGGCTGAAAGGCGGCCATGCCTTGCAGGCAAAACTCCAGAAAGCGATTGGCGGCTGGTGACAGCTGCCGTCCCGTGCGTGTGATGAGCTGCATCTGCGCATGCGCAAAGGCGGGGTTGTCGATGGGGATGGCGCGCACCAGGCCCTGTGCCAGTTCGGTGGTGACGGCGCACTGGGGCAGGAGGGTGACGCCCTGACCGCTGCAGACAAAGTGCAGCAGCACGCTGATGAGGTTGCTGGTCAGCGCGGGGCTCAGGTGCAGCTGGTCGGTCTGCTCGGCATATTCCACCAGCTGGCGAATGCCATAGACCCCTTGCAGCAAGGCCACGGGCCAGGCCTGCAGCTGCTGCAGCGAAGTGCTGCTTTGCAGGGCCAGCGGGTGGTTGCTGGCAACGATGGCATGCATGGGCTGCAGCGCGCTGGCGCGCACCTGCACCATGGGGTCGGCAGGGGCGTAGTAGACCAGCCCCATTTCTGCCTGGTCTTCGCGCACGCGGCGCATGATTTCGTTGGTGCCATAGACCTCCAGTGACACCGAAATGCCCGGGTGCTGCTGGCGAAACTGCTGCAGTGGCCCTTGCACCAGCTCCAGCGCAAAGCCTTCGCCGCTGACCACGCTGACGGTACCGGTGTTCAGACCACGCAGCGCTTCCACCTTGGCCAGCATGTCGTGCTGGTGGGCCAGGTGCTGGCGGTAATAGTCCAGCAGCAGCTGCCCGGCGGCCGTGGGCACCACGCCGCTGCGGTGGCGCTCCAGCAGCGCCAGCCCCAGTTCTTCTTCCAGCAGGGCAATCTGGCGGCTGACGGCCGAGGGCACGATGCCCAGTTTTTCCGCCGCATGGCGCACGCTGCCAGTGGTGACAGCTTCATACAAATAACGAGCACGGGAATCGTGAAAGGCGAGCATGTGCAACAGAAAGTGATGGCTTACGAGTGGAGCAAGTGACTGCCTGGATTCTGTTCTAATTTTTAGAACATAACTCTAAAAAAATTGCAATCTATGCGCAGATATAGTCTTTGACAGTGGCCTGCGTGCATAACCCGTGTGGTTGTGGGGTGCGGCCGAACGGTTTGTTCAATATCAGCGCGTGGGACTGCGCAGGCAGCGGCGCTCAAAGGAAAATCGATGACTTCAAACGTTCCAAAGGCCGCTGCGGCCCGCTCTGGCATCAGCACAGGCAGCATCGTGCAGGTGTTTGCACTGGCGCTGGTGATTGCCGCTTTGTCCGAATGGCTGGGGCCACTGCCTATTGAGCTGGGTGTGGGCAAGGTGGTACTGCTGCCCATGATCTGGGCCTTGCTCATCGGCCTGATTCTGGGCCTGCTGGCCCAGCGCATGCCCAAGCCTTTGAGCCTGGGGCTGCACAGCCAGCACCTGGCGGCGGCCGTGCTCTCCTGCGCCTTGTTCCTCTTCATTGCCAAGCTGGGCCTGATGGTGGGCGGCTCACTGCCGCAGCTGGCCAAGGTGGGCTGGGGCCTGGCGCTGCAGGAGCTTGGCAATCTGATTGGCTGTGTGCTGCTGGGCATGCCGGTGGCGCTGCTGTTGGGCATCAAGCGCGAGGCCATTGGTGCCACGTTCTCGATTGGCCGTGAACCCGGTCTGGCTATTGTGGGTGAGCGCTTTGGTATGGATTCGCCCGAAGGCCGTGGCGTGCTGGCCGAATACATTACCGGCACGCTGATTGGTGCCATCTTTATTTCTCTGCTGGCAGGCTTTGTGGCCAGCCTGAATATCTTTCACCCCATTGCACTGGGCATGGGCGCGGGTGTGGGCTCGGGCAGCATGACGGCGGCTGCGGTGGGTGCTATTTCTGCACAGTACCCAGACCGTGCGAATGACATTGCCACCTTTGCGGCGGCCGCCAACCTGATTGCCACCACGCTGGGCACGTACCTGACGCTGTTTATCTCGCTGCCGCTGGCCGTGCGCGCTTACCGCTTGATGGAACCCATTCTGGGCCGCAACCGCAAGGCCGTGGCCGTGCAGGAAGCTGCACCTGCTGCGCAGGAAGTGGTGCATGCACCCACGCTGAATCTGGGCATGCGTCTGCTGGCCTGGGTGTATGTGGGCTTTCTGGTGCTGGTGGGCAACCAGATTGGCTACGGCATCCCCATGCTGGATGCGCTGCCGGGCATCGTCCTCATCATTGCCGTGGTGCTGGTAGGTGATCTGATCTATATGGGCACGGGCCGCAAGCTGCCTGCGGTGTGCTGGATTTCGTTTGTGGCGATGGCGCTGACTTTCCCTGCCGTGCCTTATGCGGCAGAGGTGGCGGCGATCACTGGCAAGGTGAACTTCCTGGCCATGATTACCCCCATGTTGACCTTTGCTGGCTTGTCGCTGGCCAAGGACATTCCCGCTTTCCGTCGCCTGGGCTGGCGCATTGTGGTGGTCTCGCTGATGGCCAATGCCGGCGTCTTCCTGGCGGCTGCAGCGATTGCCCAGTTCTTTGTGACCCATATGTAAGGGCACATTCGCCGCAGATGTGATCCATGCCTCGTCAGTACCTGCGTGCTGCGAGGCATTTTGTTTGGGGCTGCGTCTGCACTGCAGCGGGCGTATATTGCTATCAACTTTGATTTTTTGAACAAGAGGAATCTGTCATGAACACCATCAAATGGCCCGGTCAGCAAACGCTGCAGGCATGGAGGCATGACTTTCACCGCCATCCCGAAACCGCCTACCAGGAGCACCGTACCAGCCAGCGTGTGACTGAGCTGCTGCAAAGCTTTGGCCTGGAAGTCCACACGGGGCTGGCTGGCACCGGCGTGGTGGCTGTGCTGCGTGGTAGCCGTGGCGATGGCCCATCCATTGGCCTGCGCGCAGACATGGATGCCCTGCATGTGCAGGAGCTCAACAGCTGCGAGCACAAGTCGGTGAACGAAGGCCGCATGCACGCCTGCGGCCACGACGGCCACACCACCATGCTGCTGGGCGCGGCGCAGGCGCTGGCCTCCAACCCCGACTTTGCAGGTACGGTGCATTTCATCTTCCAGCCCGCAGAAGAAAACGAGGGCGGCGCGCGCTCCATGATTGAGCAGGGCCTGTTTGAGCGCTTCCCCATGGATGCGGTCTACAGCATGCACAACTGGCCTGGTCTGCCTGTGGGCACAGCGGCCGTGCACAGCACCGCCGTGATGGCCGCATTTGATATTTTTGACCTGACCTTGACAGGCAAGGGCTGCCACGCTGCCATGCCGCATCTGGGCAAGGACGCGCTGCTGGCGGCCTGCCAGCTGGTGACGCAGCTGCCCGCACTGATTGCCCGTGAGCAGGAGGTACACAAGCCCGCCGTGCTGAGTGTGACCAGCTTCAACGCGGGTGACACCTATAACGTGATGCCTGAAGTCATCAAGCTGCGCGGTACCGTGCGCTGCTTTGACATGGAGCAGCGCGCCCGGATTGAGCAGCGCTTTCGTGATGCGATTGCCGCCACCTGCACCCTGCATGGTCTGCAGGCGCAGCTGGACTACCGCGTGAGTTACCCCGCCACCATCAACCACCCCGAGCATGCGCAAGTGTGCGCCGGGGTGCTGGAGCAGGTGCTGGGCGAAGGCAATGTGTGCCGCGACTTGAAACCCAGCATGGCCTCGGAAGACTTTTCCTTCATGTCGCAGACCCGCCCCGGTGTCTATATCTGGATGGGCAATGGTGAAGACAGTGCCTCGCTGCACAACCCGAAGTACGACTTCAACGACAACGTAT
>JAEZZU010000215.1 GCA_023418355.1 Pseudomonadota bacterium
TCTATGCCGGCCAGCCCCGCTACTCCCTGCGTGCCCGCAACAACGAGTTCCGCATGGAGCAGATTGCACAGGGCATCCAAGAAGCCCACCAGCGTGGCAAGAAGTTTTTCCTGACGTCCAACGTCATCGCCCACAACGACAAGATCCGCACCTATCTGCGCGACATCGAGCCCATCATCAACATGAAGCCCGACGCGCTGATCATGGCCGACCCCGGCCTGATCATGATGGTCAAGGAAAAGTGGCCAGAGACCGTGATTCACCTCTCGGTGCAGGCCAACACCACCAACTACGCCACCGTCAAGTTCTGGCAGAAGATGGGCGTGGAGCGCATCATCCTCTCGCGCGAACTGAGCCTGGACGAGATTGAAAAGATCCGCCAGGAATGCCCGGACATGGAGATTGAAGTCTTCGTGCACGGCGCGCTGTGCATTGCCTACTCGGGCCGCTGCCTGCTGTCGGGCTACTTCAACCACCGCGACCCCAACCAGGGCACCTGCACCAACGCCTGCCGCTGGGAGTACAAGACCCACGATGCCGCAGTCGACCCCAACACGGGCGAAGCACTGGGCGAGGCCATGGACAAGGGCTTCAACTTCGAAAACGCCAAGAACGATCTGGACAACCAGTTCACCAGCACCTGCGGCGACCAGAAGCGCCACCCCAAGGCCGACGCCATCTACCTGCTGGAAGAAAAGGGCCGCCCCGGTGAAATGATGCCCATCATGGAAGATGAGCACGGCACCTACATCATGAACTCCAAGGACCTGCGCGCCGTGGAGCACGTGGAGCGCCTGGCCAAGATTGGCGTGGATTCGCTGAAGATCGAAGGCCGCACCAAGAGCCTGTACTACGTGGCCCGTACCGCCCAGGTCTATCGCCGCGCGATTGATGACGCCGTGGCTGGCCGCCCCTTCAACCCCCACCTCATCACCGAGCTGGAAGGTCTGGCCAACCGTGGCTACACCGGCGGTCTGCTGGAGCGCCGTCCTGCCAACGACTACCAGAACTACGAAACCGGCACCTCCGTGCTGCAGCGCAGCCACTTTGTGGGCCAGGTGCGTGGTTACGAAAACGGTCTGGCCGAAATCGAGACCATGAACCGCTTTGCCGTGGGTGACATGATTGAAATCATCCACCCCACCGGCAACCGCACCGTGAAGCTGGAGCAGATGTTCAACCTGGAAGGCGAGCCCGTGCAAGTTGCCCCCGGCAACCCCGTGCGCGTGCGCATTCCCGTGGAAGGCCCTGTGGAAGGCGCGCTGATCGCACGTCTGCTGCAGCCTCAGAACGCTTAAAAACCATAGCTGCCAGCGCTGGTCAATGCTTTACTTGAGCAACAAAACTATTTGAAGCTCAATCAGCATCAGCGCTAGCTGCTTCACTTTTTGAAAGGCACCTTACGGTGCCTTTTGACTTTTGCAGGCATACCGTTACAGTGCGCAGCCTGCATTGATTGGAGTTCCATGAGTACTGAAGAAATCGTTGTTCTGCCTGAACTCAAGGCCTATATCGACCCTCTGACCCCTGACGAGTACGAAGCGCTGGAGCGCAGCATCCTGGACGAAGGCTGCCGCGATGCGCTGGTGCTGTGGGGCAATATTCTGGTCGACGGCCACAACCGCTACAGCATCTGCCAGAAGCACGGCCTGCCCTTCAAAACCATCCAGAACACGCGCTTTCAGAGCATGGAAGACATCCACCTGTGGATGATCGACCAGCATCTGGGCCGCCGCTCTCTGTCTGACTTCCAGCGCGGCGTACTCGCCCTGCGCAAGCGCGAAATCATTGCCGAGCGCCGTGCACAGGCCGCAGCCGCTGTGCAGGCTGCCAAGGCCGAGGCGGGAGAAACTGCCGCCACCGAAGCGCCCTGGGAAGGTGACACCGACCCCGTCGTTGCCAAAGCCCTGGCCAATGTGCCCAAGGTGCCTGACGAAGCGCTGGACACCCGCGAGGCTCTTGCCCGCGCCGCACGCCTGTCTGCCGGGCAGGTGAAGATGATTGAAACCATCCAGCAAAAAGCAGCGCCTGAGGTGGTGGAAGCGGTCAAGGCCGGCGAGCTGTCGCTCAACGCCGCTGCCGTGGTGGCATCCCTGCCCGTGGAAGAGCAGCAGGCTGTGGCCGCTGAAGGTGTAGACGGCCTCAAGCAGGCCGCCAAGCGCGTGCGCGAAGCCAAGAAAAAAGCCCGCACCGAAAAACAGCCGGAAACAGCCGAATCCAGCGCCGAAGCAGATGCTGCAGCCGCCCCTTCCGTAGAAGCCCTGCAGGCCCGTGTGGCCGAGCTGGAAGCTGAAAACGAGCGTCTACGCCTGCAGGTCAAGACGCTGCAGGAACTGCTGGCCGAGCAGGGTTAAAAACCAGAAGGCCGCGCCTGCATTTCCTGCAAGTCGCGGCCTTTTTGCCATGGGCATGCAGCGCATGCCTGTGCGGTTAGCGGGCTGGCGCCATCAGCGCTTCTTCAGCTCCCCCACCATGGGCATGACCAGGGTGTTGTCATCCTTGATCTTCAGCACCAGTGCCGTTTCACCATTCATGCCTTCGATCCTGACCTTGCCATCTTCGATTTTGTAGTCCAGGTCAAACATGCCCATGTAGTCGACCTTGTCGCCCTTGAAGGTCAGAGAGGCCATGCCTGTGGAGTCCTGGTACGTTCCATCCAGCGATTTGCCGCATGCGACCAGAAACAGGGGCAGCAATGCGACTGCGATGATTTTTTTCATGATGTAGCTCCTTATTGAAATGTGGATGGTTGGGTAGTGGGCTGCAGCATGCAGCCCTGGTGTGTTTGGTGTTCAGGCATTAATGCTGTGGCCAGAGGCTGATTTGCGTCAGCTGTTCACCCGGCTTGCGCTGGTAGATATTGCCGGTGTACACGGGCAGCACCAGCCCGACGGGCACCATCACGAAGCCTTCGTCCTCCAGATGAATGATCTTGGCGTAGGCCTCGGGGCGCAGATGCACCCCATTGCGGCTGGTACGCGCGGCTTCAATCTGGCGCGCCAAGGCTTCATCAGGTACTGGCAGCCAGCAGAACGCAGGGTTGTGCATCACGGCATAGCTCACATTGGAGCGGGTACGCTCATAGTTCTGGTTGCTGCACAGTGAGCCCGACAGGTGGAAGCTCTTTTTCTCGAAGTCATAGGCATCACCGCCTGAAGACTGGCTGATCTTCAGTTGGAACGCAGATGTGTTGTTGCTCCATGGAAAGTGCACGTAGTTGATCTTGCGCACCTCATCCAGACGCTGCTTGATGCGTGACAGCTCTTCGGCACGCATGGCCTGGCGCTCGAAGCTGTCCTTGGTGCTGTTCCAGCGGTTGGAGAACAGGCGCAGCAGTTCATCGTCAGAACGCTCTTCGGGCTTTTGATGCGCCATGTACACCCATGCACCCCAGTCGTTGGAGTCATCACCAATATTGGTGATCGAGATGTAGCTTGACGTGTCCTTAGGCGCGCCCTTGGGGCTGAGCTTGGCTTCGCGCTCCTTGGCCTTGCGCTCCTCCTCCGCCTTGCGTGCCTGTTCCTTGGCGGCCTTCTGCTTGAGCTCTTCCATCTGAGCGGCCAGACGTGCCACGTCTTCCGCCTTCATTTCTGCCAGCACAAAATTGCTGCCCTTGTAGCGCGAGCCATCCAGCTCAAACTCTAGTGATTCGATATTGTCGCCGCCTGGGGTCTGGATATTTACCACCAGATCTTCACCTTCCAGGCTATAGGTGAAGTCCACCTTCTCCGCAGTCACCATATTGATGATCTGACCTTTTTCACGGCCAGAAAACTCCAGCTTCACCGGTACATTGGAACCCCAGCCACCGCGCTGCTCCATCAGCATGGTCTTGCCCTGCACTTCCAGTGGGCCACGTGGATCATCACCGCAGGCTGCCAGCAGAGCAGCTGCCAGGCTCATTGCAATCAGATGGTGTTTCATAAGTCGCTCAATCCTTATCTATGTCTACACATTGGCAGCCACTGCGGGGTGGGAAGCTGCCGCTTCTGAGCACTGTGTGCATGCTTGGTTGCTCAGTGCTTGCTGTGTTATTCGCAGGAAGGTGTCGAGCGGTTCAATCTTTTTTCGAAAAAAATTAAAAAAATTTTGGGGCGCGTGTTTTTCTGGCCCACACCTGACACGTGCCGCAGGAAACAACTGGAACAACTGATTGTTTTTCAGGATTTTCAGCCTGCACAGCGCTGTGCAGGCGACATGCTCAGCGACGCTTAGTCGCCGCCACGGAGCGCCATACCAGCTGCTGACGCCATGCCTGCGCTGGTGCATGTGCGCTGGCCGCATCGGCAATTCGCTGTGCAGCCGTGGCGGGGGCCAGCATCCACAGCAGTGCTTCTGGCTGCTGCTCTGGCTGATCAATCACCAGATACTGCTGCCAGAAGGCGGGGCCGGCAGCATCTGCACCCGGGATTTCAGGCACATCGCCGGAATGTGCGGGGTAGATGGCCTGCAGCCGCCCTTGTGGCCCCTGGTAAAAAATCCGCAGATACCAAGGCTGCGCCACCGTATTGCTCACCTGCAGTGCAAAGCGGGTCCCCACAGGCAACTGCCCCAGATCCAGATGTCCCGCCTTGTGCTGCAGCAGATCCATGCGCTGCGGCTGCTCAGCACCCGGACGCTCTATCTGCAGCAGCAACTGCACGCCTTGCGGCGGCTGAGGAGCAGACTGCGAGCTTGACAACGCTCGATCCGCCCAGGCGGGCAAGGCCTGCACTGTCCACAGTGGCGCCTGCAGGCTGCCCTCAAACACAGGACTGGGCCATTGCGCAGATACGACCTGCGACGACGGCAGCAATGCGGCATGCAAGTCCAGCGCGCGCATGCACAGGGCCGCATAGCTGTGCCCGGGTGCGGCCTTACGCAGCGCCTGGGTCAAGGCATGTGTGAAGGCCCCCTGGTGCTTGCCGGCAATTGCCCATTCGGGCGTGCGCTGCATGTGCTCACAGGCATACAGGCCCACATAACCATGGCTGCGCGGGCGGGGGGCAGGCAATACGCCCGGCAGGCCATGGTCCGTCTGCGCCGAGGCTGCAGGCTGGGGGTGCAGCACGTCCAGCTCCGAAACTTTCAGGCCCCGCCAGCGCACGGTGTCAGATGGCGTTTCACGCGTGGTGGATGCGGCGTAGCAGGTGTCCATCACCACCAGCACATGGGCGCCCCGTGCCAGCCAGTCATCGATGGCAGCACCGACTTCGGCATCGGCCACAGCCCCCCGCAGCGGCCAGCCTGCATGTGTGGCGGCAGACACGCGCTGTACATCGCTGGCCAGCAAAAACGTGCTTTTGCCATTGGCCTCTGCCGCTGCCTTGGCTGGGCCTTGGGCACGCACGGCATGACCCGACCAGTACAGCACCACCACATCGCCAGCGCGCAGCTTGCGGGTCATGGCATGCAGCGCCTGCAGAATGTGCTGCCGCGTGGGCAGCTGCGCGCTGCGCAGTGCTGCACCACGCCCATCGTCAGCCAGCCATTGCATGTCTGGCTGCGCAAAGCCATGCAGCTGCAAAACCTGCTGCATCTGCTGCACATCGTGGCTGGGGCCTTGCAGCCACAGGCTGCGCGGCTGGTGCTGCAGCGCACTCACGCCCACCAGCAGTGCATATCTGCGCCCCGCAGCCTGCTGCGCCAGCGCGGGCCAGCTACCTAGCCCCGCCAAGCAGGCAGCGGCCTGCAACAAGCTGCGGCGTGCTGGCTCCATGGTTAACGGGAGCTGCTCTGCAGTTCCACCCGCGCCACGGCAGGCAATGCACGCAGTGCCTGCAGCAAGGGTTCGAGCTGTTGCGGCTGCAGCTGCAGCGTCACGCTCCAGGTGCCATCGGGCTGTGGCTGCCAGCTGCTGCGGGTAGCAGCCAGCGCCTGCGCCACCTCGGCCAGATCACGCGCCATGCTGTCAGGCTCCAGGGCAATGCGCAGGTATACGGCCTGCTCAGGTCCTGCAGGCTCCAGGCTCTCCATATCGAGCGCCCGCCACTGTGTGTGCGGTGCGGGATCAGATGTGCCCCCCACTATCCATGCAGCCTGCCCCAGCACGACGGCAAGCACGGCCACCGCACAGGCATTGGCCCAGCCGGGATGGCCCAGCAACCAGCGCAGCCATGCGGGTGCTGCTCGGTGCTGCTGCGTCTTCACGTCTTTGACTGGTTCCGCATCGCGCGCGTCCTGGGCGATGCGCTGCGCAAGCCTGGCCCAGGCATCGTCTGTGTTTTCCTGCGCGGCTTCTTCGCGGATCAAGTCACGCACGTCCTTTTGCCACTGCAGCTGCTCGTCCAGCACGGGGTAGCTGCGCTGCATGGCTTCCATCCAGGCGGCATCTTCCGGGGACAGCTGGCCGGAGAGCCACTGCGGCACATCCTGCTCGAAGTGCAGCTGCTGCGCTTCGGTCAGGGGTGACCGGGGATCAGGCATTGAGTTTTCAGTCATAGACACTTTTTTCCATTCCCAGCGATTGCAACAGGCACGATCGCAGGTTTTTGCGGCCATGGAACAGGCGGGTCTTGACGGTGTTTTCCGGACATTGCTGGGCCTGTGCAATATCGGCCAGCGGCATGTCTTCCAGGGCCCACAGCAGCAGGGCTTCACGCTGCAGGGGGTTGCGCAGGCGCTGCAGGCATTGCAGCACTGCCCGCCGGTCCTGCCCCACCACCAGCTGCGCTTCCGGGCCATGCGCCGGATCGTGCAGCTGGGCCAGTACTTCATCGTCGGTGGATTGCTCATAGTTCGCTTGCCGCAGGCGCTTGCGCAAACAGTCAATGGCCTTGTTGCGTACCAGCGTAAATATCCACGTACTGAACGCCACCCGGCCGTCATAGCGCAAGGGGTAGCGCCACAGTTCATGAAACACGTCGGAAGTCACTTCCTGCGCCAGCTGTACAGCTTCTGCCCCGCAGGGGGCCAGTTGCAAGCGAGCAAACATCTGAACCTTGCCGGACCATTTCTGCCACAGCATGCGCAAGGCCTGCTGGTCTCCTCCAGCCATGGCTGTCAACAATTCTTGCTCTCTATAGGCTTGCTGCATGGCTTATTTTTTATACAAATGAAGCTGGCGATGATAGCGGCAATCGGCTTCGCCACCTATGGGCAGCACCGGCCAGCACAGCCTTGCAACTGCATGTTTTCTATGAAAAAAAGAGCTGCTTTCGCAGGATAGACAATGACTTTCACATGATTTATATGTGAAATCGTTGTTGTACCAGCGCAAACAGCTCTTTTTTTGAAAGCGCCCTGATGCTTCAGATCGCCATCAAAACAAAACCCGCCAGCTGGCGGGCTCTGTCATTGCAGACTATGCCTTGAGGGGCTTAGATCTTGGCAGCCACTTCGGCGTACTCGTCGATCTGGTCGAAGTTCATGTAGCGGTAGACAGACGCCTTGTCGGCATCGATCACGCCCATTTCCTTCAGGTACTCTTCCTTGGAAGGCAGGTACCCCAGACGCGAAGCAATCGCAGCCAGTTCGGCCGAGCCCAGGAACACATTGGTGTTCTTGCCCAGACGGTTGGGGAAGTTGCGGGTCGAGGTGGAGATCACGGTCGCACCTTCACGCACCTGCGCCTGGTTGCCCATGCACAGCGAGCAGCCGGGCATTTCGGTACGCGCACCGGCGGTGCCGAAAGCCGCGTAGTGGCCTTCCTTGATCAGCTCGTTCTGATCCATCTTGGTGGGAGGA
>JAEZZU010000257.1 GCA_023418355.1 Pseudomonadota bacterium
CCCGTATCCTTGTGTAGAATACGCAGCTTCCGGAGGTTTGGGTGAGTGGTTTAAACCAGCAGTCTTGAAAACTGCCGAAGGAGTGATCCTTCCGTGAGTTCGAATCTCACAGCCTCCGCCAGATACAAAAGCCAAGTGATTCATATCACTTGGCTTTTTTGTTTTCAGGCCAATCCATATGCCATCTGGCCTGCCATTGCTCATTGCTTGCCCGCATAAAAACCCAAATTCCCGGCGGTCGCCAAGCAATCTCACCAACCATGCCCGATGCGATGGACCACTTTGCCTGCTGAGAAAGCCTTTGGCTACACTTCTCGCAGGAGGAGATATGCGCCGATCAAGAAGAAATCGCAGGCGCCAGACGGATGCTGAATGGCTGAAATGGGCTTTGATCAGTCTGGTTTTAGGGGCCATCGTGTTCTTTGGCTGGAGAGCATTCGTGATGCATCAGGTCACCCAAATGTTCAATGACATTGCATCCAACAGCCAGGCTATTTCGCAGCGCGTACTGCAGCAGGAGAAAGACCGGCAAGCCCAGCTGGCCAGAGAGCGGGAGCTGAAAGCGCTGCAAACTGCACAGGCTCTGGCTGCACAGCGGCAAGCCCAGGAAGAACTCGCTGCACGAGCTGCCAGAAAAGAGGCTGCCTGGAACCAGTTCTTCAAGCCTTCCAAGAAATGCCTGGACGACCCCATCACGGTCGACTGCGCGAACGCCCACATCCGGGCAAGAAAGCAGTTCGAGGCGACCTATCAGGACACACCTTGACCTGAACTCCGCCTTGCTACCAGACAAGGCGGTTTTTCCCTCACACCAACCCACTCACCGGAATTGCCGCACCGTGAATGGCCGTTGCGCTATCGGATGCCAGAAAGGCAATGACCTCGGCCAGCGCCTGGGGCTTGACCCACTGCGCAGGGTCAGCATCTGGCATGGCGGCACGGTTGACAGGTGTGTCGATGATGGAAGGCAGCACACAGTTCACGTTCACGCCCTGGTGCTTGAGTTCGGCGGACATGGCCTCGGTCAGCCGGATCAGCGCGCTCTTGGAGGCACTGTAAGCGCCCATGTGTGCGCCGCCTCTGAGGGCCGCACCAGCGCCCACGGTAACAAAGCTGCCACGCTTTTGCGCGCACATGCCGGGCACAACGGCTGCGGCCACATGCAGCAGGGATTTGGCGTTGAGGTCCATCAGAAAATCCCAGGTGGCGTCAGACGTGGCGTGCACCGCCTCCCCCATGCGAAAGCCCCCCGCGATGTGGCAGCACACATCAATGCTGCCAAAGCGTGACTGTGCCCAGGCGATTTCGCTGGCCACCTGTTCGCGCTTGAGCAGGTCCACGGGCAAGAGCATTTCGTTATCGCGCTCGCCAAAGATGTCCTTGAGTGCCTGCGCGTCGCGGTCAGCCAGCACCAGACGCTGGCCATCCTGCCGAAAGCGTGCTGCGACTGCCTGCCCGAGCTGGCCGGCGGCACCTGTAATCAAAACGGTCTTGGTGGTCATTGCTTTCCCTTGTGAGTTGGATGCTGGTGATAGCGCCCTGTGCCGCGGTGCAGCAGCGTGTCAGCTGGCAGCACATCGCCCGGCTCGTAGCAGATTGCATGGGCTACGCGCGCATACACCGGGGCAAAGTCGATGTTCGCAAGATTGAGCAAATCGTCAAAGTGCCTGAGCACAAAGTAGGTTTCCTGAAAATCATCAATGCGGTAGTTGGTGCGCATCACACGTTCCAGGTCGAACTGAATGCGGTTGGGTGAAGTGTCTTCCACCGCAAAAACCGTCTCCGCAGGCGAGGATGCAATGCCCGCGCCATAGATGCGCAGGCCATCTGCCTGCTGCACCAGGCCAAACTCTACGGTGTACCAGTAGACCCGCGCCAGGTTGTCGAGTACACCCAGCTCCTTGGCACGCAGACCGCCTTGCCCATAAGCCTGCAGGTAATCGGCCATGACGGGGTTCATGAGCATGGGCACATGACCAAACACGTCATGAAAGACATCAGGCTCTTCCAGATAGTCCAGCTCGTGCGGCTTGCGAATGAAGTGCCCCGCCGGAAAGCGCCGGTTGGCAAGGTGCTCGAAAAACACATCGTCCGGCACCAGTCCGGGCACGGCCACCACCTGCCAGCCCGTGCGCTGCATCAGCTTGTCTGACAGCGCTTCAAAGTTCGGAATCTGCTCCGGGCCAATGGGCAGGTCCTGCAGGCCACGCATGAATTCGTCACACGCCCGCCCGGGCAGCAGTCTGCTCTGGCGCTCAAACAGGGTTTTCCAGATGCCATGCTCCTGCGCGGTGTAGGCACTCCAGTTCTGGTCCGTGGTCCAGTCGGGGCGCTCAGGCTGGTGATCTGCGCCTGCGGCCAGGCCGTGCTTGGTGCTTGCTTGGTGTTGCTGCAGCATAGGGCCTCCTCCATGTCACAGCGTCTGCTGCTGCAGGGCCTGCGCGATGCGGTCCATCTGCTGCGCCATCTGGATGTCCTGAATGGACAGCCCCTCTACGTCATGCGTAGTCAGCGTGACCGACACCCGGTTGTAGACGTTGAACCACTCCGGATGGTGGTTGTGCTTTTC
>JAEZZU010000272.1 GCA_023418355.1 Pseudomonadota bacterium
GCCGTATCAACGCGGAAGATCCCTACAACTTCATGCCTTCGCCCGGCCGTGTGACCATGTGGCACATGCCTGGTGGCCCCGGCGTGCGTGTGGACTCCCACGTGTACAACAACTACTTCGTGCCACCCAACTACGACTCCATGATCGGCAAGCTGATCGTGCATGGCGACACCCGCGAGCAGGCTCTGGCCCGTATGCGTACCGCCCTGTCGGAAGTGGTGGTCGAAGGCATCAAGACCAACGTGCCTCTGCACCAGGAATTGATGGTGGATGCCAAGTTCGCTGAAGGCGGCACGAACATTCACTATCTGGAGCACTGGCTGGAGCAGCGCAAGAAGCGCTAAGCAACAGTTGGCATAACCCAGTTATGCTGGCCCTTGGCAACGAGGGCCAGCATTTCGTTTTTTAGCTTCAAGGAACAGTCTCATGCATGAGCTCAACCTAATGTGCCCCGAAGAGCGGGTGGAAGACGTGAGCGATGCGCTCGATGCACTGGATGCGCTGAGCGTGTCCGTGGAAGACATGGACGCACACACCGAGTCCGAGCAGCCATTGTTTGGTGAGCCCGGCATGCCTGTGCCCAAGGAAGGCTGGAACCGCAGCCGCATCGTGGCCTTGTTCCCTGACGAAGCCGCTGCCCAGCAGGCGCAGGCGCTGCTGGTGCTGCAGGACTTTTTTGAAGGCTGCCAGGTGCTGGGTATCCGCGAAGTGGAGCAGCAGGACTGGGTGCGTCTGACACAGTCGCAGTTCCAGCCTGTGGACATTACCCCCGAATTCTGGATCGTGCCTACCTGGCATGAACTGCCTGAAGCCGCCAAGATCAGCATCCGTCTCGATCCCGGTCTGGCCTTTGGTACGGGCACCCACCCCACCACCCGCATGTGCCTGCGCTGGATTGCACGCCAGCCCAAGGGCGCGCTGGGTCGTACGCTGGACTATGGCTGTGGCTCGGGCATTCTGGCCATTGGTGCGGCCAAGTTCGGTGCCGTGGACATTGACGCGGTGGACATCGACCCCGATGCCGTCACCTCGACCGAATTCAACGCACTGGCCAACCATGTGCAGCTCAACGCCGGGCTGCCAGACAAGGCCAAGGGTGAATACCAGACCGTACTGGCCAATATTCTGGCCACGCCCCTGAAGATGCTGGCGCCGTTGCTGGTCAGCCATGTGCAGCAGGGCGGACACCTGGTGCTGGCAGGCATTCTGGAGCGCCAGGCCGATGAACTCAAAGAGGCCTATGCGCCTTATATCCAGCTGGAAGTGGCCGACAGCGAAGACGGCTGGATCCTCATGACTGCCCAAAAGCAGTGATCGCCGCAGTGTCGTGAACGTGCCGCACAATCCAGGCACGTGAACGGCCTGCGCATACCAGCTTCTACAATCGACGCTCAATGAGCCTCACTACTTGCTGCCCTTCTTGCGGAACCCGATTTCGTGTGGTTGCCGACCAGCTGCGCATCTCCGATGGATGGGTGCGCTGTGGTCGCTGCCAGGAAGTGTTTGATGCCACCCAGGCACTGCAGGAAGTGCTGCCGTCAGCCCCTCCGACCTCGCAGAGCGTGGCTGCAGCCGAGGCTGAACCAGCAGCGCAGCAGCTTGTGCAAACGCAGGCCAGCGCTGAGCCTGAGGCCAGCTATCCCTCATTGAGCGAGGTGCATGCCAAGCTGCGGCAGGCTGTAGCGCCAGAGCCAGAGCCAGAGCCAGAGCCAGAGCCTGTACCTGCACCTGCACCTGCACCTGCACCTGCACCTGCCGCGCAGGGCTATGAACTGCCCGTGCCACCGGATGAGCCGGATGACATCTGGCTTGATGTACCGGTGCAAGACCCACCCATTGCGCAGCGCATGCCAGGCAGCGCACCGCACGCTGCGCAGGAGCCACGCGAACCAACGCTGGAGCCTGAAGCGCCGCAGTCACTGGCGCAGCCCGAACGGGATGCGTTCTCTGGCGCAGCCCTGCCCGGTGAAGAAGCGCAGGCCATGGCCTGGGCAGATGCCTGGCAGGCCAGACCGCAGGAGGCTGCATCCCAAGATGCGGCTGACATGCCAGCGGCCGACGAGGCAGTGCTGGCTGATGAGCCAGCGCCAGAGGCACAGCAGGCAGACGATGTGCTGGATGCAGGTGATGCGCCCATCCCCAGCTTTGTGAAGCAGGCACAGCGCAAGGCATGGTGGAGCAAACCGGCCGTGCGCTTTGTCATGGGCATGCTGCTTATCTTTTTGCCCTTGTCACTGGCGCTGCAAGTGGCAGTGCATGAACGCAATACGCTGGTGGCCTGGAAGCCGCAGTGGCGGCCTGCCTTTGAAACCATGTGCCTGCTGCTGCGCTGTGAACTGGCACCCCGCCGGGATATTGCATCGGTGGTGCTGACGGGCTCTTCCTTCCACCAGGAGGCCTTGGCACACCGCTACCAGCTGGGGCTGAGCATGCAGAACCAGGGCAAGCTGGCCGTGGCCACGCCTGCCGTAGAACTGACATTGACGGACACCCAGGACCAGGTGCTGGTTCGCAAGGTGTTCACGCCCCAGGAAATCGGCGCGCCCGAGGAACTGGCGGCCCGCAGCGAGTGGAATGGCACATTGCCGCTGCAAACCCAAGGCCTGAACCTGCCGGTCTCCGGCTACCGGGTCATGGCTTTTTACCCCTGATTTTTTGCAAACAGAAAGTATCTATGTCCGCCCTGAT
>JAEZZU010000020.1 GCA_023418355.1 Pseudomonadota bacterium
CATCTACAACCATGAGCGACAAAGCCCCAACCACAGCCCAAGGCACCGACGACCTGCTCGTCAGTCTCTGCAACTCTGTCACCCGCGTGCTGAATGTCGCCACCACCTGCCAGATCCAGTACTCCGGTATGGTGCAGCGCATCCAGAAAACCTATCTCAAACCCGACATCGGCTGCTTCGTGCTGTTTGACGGCGGATTCTCTGGGCTAGTCATCATCAATTTCTCGGCGGCAGCAGCCATGGAGCTGTACCGCAGCTACATGCTCAATATGGGCATGTCTGAATCAGAGCTGGCGAATTCCCACACCTCAGACGACGTCAGCAATGTGATGGGCGAGCTGATGAACCAGGTGGTTGGCGACTTCACCGGCAAGATTCGCCGCGAGCTGCAAACCCATATCACCCAGAATCAGCCCAAGATGCTGGTACTGAGCAAGCAGGTACAGCTGAGCGTGGACGCCAACCTGGACAATCCACAAGCGCGCCGCGTGACCTTTTACACGGCAAGCAACAACATCTTTTATCTGGAGCTGGCCGTGGACAACACGGAGTTCATCAAGCTCCACGACTTTGACAGCTCCGAAGTAGACCCTGATGCCATCCTGGCACAGGTCAACACCCAGTCAGCGCCTGCTACCCCTGCAGCATCATCCACCTCGGATGAAACCGATGCGCTTCTAAAGTCTTTGGGCATGTAGGCCCAGATCACGAAAGCAGCACGTCCACCATGTATTCATGAGACTTTGAAATCGGTGGCCCACACGTGTTCTTGTTCCCGCACCCACAAAAAGCTGCTCACGCCACAAGATCGCTCGAGCTTGCCCGGTTTTTGCATCACAGCGAACGCCTGTCCACTCAACTGCACCGTTTCTGCCCATGTCCCTGAATCCTGGCGAGATTGAAGCTCCACCGTTTGATCTTGAGCGTTTATTGCGTGAACAAAAAGCACTGCTGGACAGTGCCTGTGTTGGCATTGCATTCGTCAAGAACCGCAACATCGTCCGGTGCAACCCGCACTTCGCCAAAATTTTTGGCTTTGCCAGCCATGAGGAAGTGGTGGGCGTTCGCAGTGCCCAGCTGCATCCATCGTTTGATGACTTCAAAGCACTGATTCGCATGTCCTGTGTGGGCATGCGCCAGGGCAAGACCTTTAAAACCGAACGTCGCCTGCGCCGCCGCAACGGTGATCTGTTCTGGGGCAGCCTGAGCGGCCATCTGATCAACCCATCCGCACCACATGAAGGAGCGGTCTGGATCGTGGATGACGTTGACGAACAGCGGCAACGCAAAGCCATGCTCTCCAAGGCACTGCGTGAAAAACAGCTGCTGTTCGAAACCGCAGCTGTGGGCATTGCCTACATCAAGCAGGGCACTCTGACGCGCTGCAACCAGCATCTGTGCAAGATGCTGGGCTATGAGCCTGAGACGCTGCTGGCGCTGAGCAATATGTCGCCATCCTTTGCGCTGTGCCGCTCGCCACTGGATGTACTCACACAGATCAGCAACAGCCACACGGGCACGTTCGAGGGCGAGATCTGCCTGCGTCACCAGCAAGGGCATGACATTGCCTGCGAGGTACGCAGCCGCTGGGTCGACCCGCAGGACCGCTCACAGGGTGAAGTCTGGATCTTGCTGGATATTACCGAGCGCAAGCGCATACAGGCCATGCTGACCGAGGCACAGGCCGAACTCGAGCGCCAGGTGCAGGAACGCACCAACCAGCTTAGTGAGACCATACAGACCCTGCACCAAGAAGTGGAAGACCGCAAGCGCATCCAGGAGCGCATTCACTGGATGGCGCATTACGACACACTCACCGGCCTGCCCAACCGCGCTTTTCTGGCCGAACGCAGCAAGCAGGCCATCGAGGACGCACGCAGCAACAACCGCCCACTGGCCGTCATTTTTCTGGACCTTGACCGCTTCAAGCACGTCAATGATTCCCTGGGTCATAAAGTAGGGGATGCACTGCTGCAGGAGATTGCCAAACGCCTGCGCGCCGTGGTGCGTGAGCGCGATACCGTCGCGCGTGTCGGTGGGGATGAGTTCGTGCTGCTGCTGCCAGGTGCGAATGCACAGGGCGCAGCACGCGTCGCAGGCAAACTGCAGGAAGCTTCACTCAAGCCCTACCAGATTGGTCACCATGAACTGAGCATGGCACCATCCATGGGCATTGCCCTGTACCCACAGGATGGTGACAACATTGATGCACTGACGCAGTCTGCCGATGTCGCCATGTACCACGCCAAGCTGGAAGGGCGTAACACCTACCGCTTTTTCACGCCCCAGATGCATGCCCAGTCCGTCCGGGCCCTGCAGCTGGAAAATGCCATGCGCCGTGCGCTGGAGCGCGATGAATTCACCCTGCACTACCAGCCTCAGATATGTCTGCATACGGGCGAAATTCGCAGTGTGGAAGCACTGCTGCGCTGGCACCAGGCGGAACTGGGCAACGTCTCTCCCACGGAGTTCATTCCCGTGGCGGAAGACAGCGGACAAATCCTGCAAATCGGCGAATGGGTACTGCGCAATGCCATTCGCCAGCTGCAGGCGTGGCACGCGCAAGGCTTCACACAGCTCAAAGTCGCAGTCAATCTGTCTGCCATCCAGTTCCACCAGCCGCAGTTGCCGGAGCTGATCAACCGCATCCTGCTGGAGTACAGCATTCCCCCTCATGCACTGGAGCTCGAGTTGACCGAAGGGGTCGCCATTCTGGACCCCAAGGCCGCAACTTCGACCATGGATGCCCTGCGCGGCAGCGGCGTCTGGCTGTCCATTGACGACTTTGGCACGGGCTACTCGTCCCTGAGCCAGCTCAAGCGCTTTCAGATCTACAAGCTCAAGATTGACCAGTCGTTCATCCGCGATATCGATCACGACCATAACGACCGGGCCATCGTCAGCGCCATCATTCGCATGGCACAGGCCCTGGGCATTCAAACCACGGCAGAAGGGGTGGAAACGCAGGCGCAGCTCACGTTTTTACGCGAGCAAGGCTGCGACGAGGCACAAGGCTACTGGTTCAGCAAACCGGTTCCTGCCGAGCAGATCAGCGAGCTGCTGAGAACTTATCGCCCCTGGCAGGCCGCAGAAACTGCATAAAAAAACCCGGCGCAAGGCCGGGTCTGTCTCAATGCATATGGCGTGGTCTATGGCCGCCACGCGAGCCACCACCGCTGCTGGGTGGGAGCTTGCCCAGCTCCAGCGAGCTCAGCAGGCTGTCAAAGCGCTGCATGAAGAGCTTGTCAATTTCAGAGACCACTCCCACCAGCTCCGACGCATCAAAGTGGCGCTCCATCATGTGAATCACATCCTGAACCAGCATGTCGCGCTGAACTTTCATGATCGCCGCCGGGTTGGGCCCAACAAACAGCATCATGAAGTCATCACGTGCGTCCTGTGAACGATCTCCGTCATCTTCATCGAATTCGGCGTCATAAAAGGTGACTTCAATCGCTGCACCTTCCTGTGCCAGTTCATTGAGTCCCATGCACATATCGTCCAGGGCCTGGCGGAAATCGTTGTCGCCAGAGACTGTCCAGCACATCTGCACCAGCCCTTCCTTGGCATTGAACTGAATGCCAGGCTCTTCTTCGTAGGCGCTGATCGAACCATCCGCCAGCGAACGTGCGCCAGCATACGACCACAGTGGCTTGAGTGCTTCTTGCAATTGTTCAAAGGTGACGTCCGGGCGTAGCAGTACCTGTCCGTGCACATGAATTTCAAAAGGGGCGTTATAGCTAGACATTGTTCTACTCACATCAGGTGTCTTTGACGGCCCAAAGCATTCAGACACTAAAGGGAAAGCCAAGCGAGCCTTGCTCACAAAGCCCTGCGCTGGCTGGAGCCACATTGTCGCATGCCACATACAACACTGTTGTCACAGTGGAGCCGTCAAAAGCGGCCTTGAAAAGATCGCAGGACCAAGCCTGAAAACAAAAAAAGCTTCCTGATGGAAGCTTTGCAGTGGTGCCCCGAGCCGGAATCGAACCGGCACGCCTGTTTAATAGGCGGCAGATTTTAAGTCTGATGTGTCTACCAATTCCACCATCGGGGCTGCAACACAGAGCAAGCTCTGTACTGCGAAAGCATTAGCTTAACCGATCTTCGTGCTTTTGCTATCGATTTCACGGTTTTTTCATGCTGTGCATTCCGCCTCAGACATGAAAAAGGGAAGCATTTGCTTCCCTTTAAAAATGGAGCGGGAAATCGGGTTCGAACCGACGACCTATACCTTGGCAAGGTATCGCTCTACCAACTGAGCTATTCCCGCATGCGTTTCTGAT
>JAEZZU010000050.1 GCA_023418355.1 Pseudomonadota bacterium
TCTGGCCTTCGGACATGTTTTCGTAGATGTTGTGCTGAATGAAGAACCACGCACCTTGGTTTTGTGGTTCGTCCTGGCACCACACCAGTTCCTTGGCATTGGCGAACTTCTTGAGTTCGGTTTCGAATGCCTTGTGTGGAAAGGGGTACAGCTGCTCGACACGGATGATGGCCACGTCGGTCGCTTCCTTCTCGGTACGCTTCTTGACCAGGTCGTAGTACACCTTGCCGGAGCAGGCAATCACGCGCTTGACCTTGTCGGCATTGGCCAGGATGGCTTCGTCGCGCTCACCCAGCACTGTCTGGAAGCAACCAGACGTGAACTCGGTCAGAGGCGAAGTAGCGTCCTTGTTACGCAGCAGCGACTTGGGCGTGAAGATCACCAGAGGCTTGCGCAGCTTGCGCACCATCTGACGACGCAGCACGTGGAAGATCTGGCTGGCCGTAGTGGGCTGCACGATCTGCATGTTGGTGTCAGCAGCCAGCTGCATGAAGCGCTCCACGCGGGCCGAACTGTGCTCTGGACCCTGGCCTTCGTAGCCGTGAGGCAGCATCAGTGTCAGACCATTGATACGGCCCCACTTCACTTCACCGGAGGCGATGAACTGGTCGATCACCACTTGAGCGCCGTTGGCAAAGTCACCGAACTGGGCTTCCCAGATCACCAGGGTGTTGGGGTCGTTCGATGCATAGCCGTATTCGAAGCCCAGCACTGCCTCTTCAGACAGGATGGAGTCGATCACGGTGAACGGAGCCTGGTTTTCAGCCACGTTCTGCAGAGGGATGTAGGTGCCTTCGTCCCACTTTTCACGCTTTTGGTTGTGGATCACGGCGTGACGGTGGGTAAAGGTACCGCGGCCGCAGTCTTCACCCGACAGACGGACGGGGTAGCCCGAAGCCACCAGGGATGCGAAAGCCATGTGCTCGCCCATGCCCCAGTCGACGTTGATTTCGCCGCGGCCCATGGCTGCGCGGTCATCCACCACCTTCTTCACCAGTGCGTGGGGGTTGACGTTCTCAGGCAGGGTCGTGATCTTCTCGGCCAGACGTTTCCACTCGGTCAGAGGGATCGCGGTGTCGCCAGCGTCGGTCCACTTCTGGTTCAGGAAGGGGCTCCAGTCCACGGCGTACTGGCTCTTGAAGTTGGTCAGCACCACATCCTGGGTGTGACGACCTTCGTCCATGGCAGCACGATAGGCCTTGACCATATCGTCGCCCAGTGTTTCGCCCAGACCCTGTGCAGCCAGCTTGTCTGCGTACAGCTTGCGAGTGCCGGGGTGAGCGGCAATCTTCTTGTACATCAAAGGCTGTGTCAGGGCAGGTGTGTCCTGCTCGTTGTGGCCCAGCTTGCGGAAGCAGACGATGTCCACCACCACGTCCTGCTGGAACTCCATGCGGTAGTCCAGAGCCAGCTGCATGCACAGTGCCACAGCTTCTGGATCGTCACCGTTGACGTGCAGCACAGGCGACTCCACCATCTTCACGATGTCCGTGCAGTAGGTGGTCGAACCCTTGTCACGTGGGTCAGAAGTGGTGAAACCGATCTGGTTGTTGATGATGATGTGAACCGTACCGCCGGTGGTGTAACCACGGGTCTGCATCAGCGCCAGGGTTTCCTGGTTCACGCCCTGACCTGCGAAGGCTGCGTCACCGTGCACCAGCACGGGCATGACTTGCTTGCCTTCGGGGTCGTTGCGACGGTCCATGCGCGAGCGCACCGAACCTTCGACCACGGGGTTCACGATTTCCAGGTGGGAAGGGTTGAAGGCCAGCGACAGGTGGACAGGACCGCCTTCGGTGGACACGTCAGAGCTGAAGCCCTGGTGGTACTTCACGTCACCAGCAGGCAGATCTTCAGGCGCTGTGTGTTCGAATTCGGCGAACAGGTCCTTGGGCATCTTGCCCAGGGTGTTGACCAGCACGTTCAGACGACCGCGGTGGGCCATGCCGATCACGATTTCCTGGATACCCTTCTTGCCACCGGCGTTGATCAGCTCATCCATCGCCACGATGAAAGACTCACCACCTTCCAGCGAGAAGCGCTTCTGACCGACGTACTTGGTGTGCAGGTAACGCTCCAGACCTTCAGCAGCAGTCAGGCGATCCAGAATGCGCTTTTTCTGATCAGCGTTGAAAGCAGGCTTGGAGCGGATGGACTCCAGGCGCTGCTGCCACCAGCGCTTTTGCGCCTGGTCGGTGGCATACATGAACTCAGCACCGATGGTGCCGCAGTAAGTCTCGCGCAGCGCATTGATCAGCTCGCGCAAAGACATGGTTTCCTTGCCAAAGAAGGTATTGGCAACGTTGAAGACGGTTTCCTGGTCAGCGTCGGTAAAACCGTAGAACGCGGGATCCAGCTCAGGAATCTCTGGGCGCTCCTGGCGCTTCAGAGGATCCAGGTCAGCCCAGCGCTGACCCACGTTGCGGTATGCGGCGATCAGCTGTTGCACTGCTGTGCGCTTGCGGCCCAGTTCGGAGTCTGCGCCCGAAGCGAGCACCACCTTGGTGCCGCCCTGCTTTGCACGCTCGGCAAAAGCATTGATCACGGGCATGTGGGGGATGTCCTTGGCGTTGGAGCCGTCTACAGCAGGCACGTGCTGCAGAGCATCGAAGTACTCACGCCAGGAGTCTGGAACGCTGCCTGGATTGGCCAGGTAGCTTTCGTACATCTCTTCGACGTAGGGTGCATTGCCACCGAAGAGATAAGTGTTGCCTTGGTAGGCTTGGTAGACAGTGGGCTGATCGCTCATATTCCGCTGACCTCTGCTCCCCTGAAGGAAGCTTTAGTTGGTTAGTAAACCTTCCGCGACACGGCTTTACCGATTGGCGGATGCGACTGTGGCTGGGAAGGGCCTAATGTTGCTAGTGCCATTGTGCCACTTAAACCGTGAATCGGCATGAAGGTCTTATGCAAGAGTGCAGAAATTTCAATGCCGCATTGCAACAAAATTCAGAGCAGCAAAGGCTTTAAAACATAATCAATATGTAAATTTTTATGCTTCTTCATTTCAAAAATAAGAATGCACGCACAAATCGCTACCATCTGAGTTCTTTCTCTGCCGCCCATACCCCATGCCAAGCATGCCCTCCACCAACAAAGCCTTCTTACTGCTGCTGACGGCCGTCAGCATTGGTTTTGCCGCCATCCTGTGGCCATTCATGGGTGCAGTGTTCTGGGCTGTGGTGCTGGCCATTCTGTTTCAGCCTTTGAATCGACGGTTGCTGCAGCGCATGCCCAGACACCGCAATCTGGCCACTTTCATCACCTTGCTGCTGTGTCTGCTCGGCGTCATTCTTCCGCTGGTGCTGATTGGTTTTTCGGTCGCCAATGAAACGATACTGATCTACAACCGCATCGTGGAAGGGCAGATCAACTTCGGGGCTTACTTCCAGCAAATCAACGCAGCCATGCCCAGCTGGCTGGTGAATTTTCTGGAGCGCATCAATCTGGCATCTGCGCAAGCCATTCAGGACAAGCTCTCCAGCGTGGCGGCAGAAGCCGGCAAGCTGCTGGCGGGCCAGGTGGTGCAACTGGGCCAGAACACTCTGGGTTTTATTGTTAGCCTGGGTGTGATGCTCTATTTGCTGTACTTCCTGCTACGTGACGGCCAGACCTTGGTCGCACGACTGCGCGATGCCATCCCCATGAATCCGCAGCACAAGCGCAGCCTTGCCAACAAGTTCGCCACGGTAATTCGTGCCACCGTCAAAGGGAACGTGGCTGTCGCCATTGCCCAAGGCGCACTGGGCGGGCTGATTTTCTGGATTCTGGGCATTCAGGGCCCCGTGCTGTGGGGCGTGGTCATGGCCTTTCTGTCCCTGCTGCCTGCCGTAGGTGCCAGCCTGATCTGGGGACCGGTTGCCATTTACTTTCTGAGCACAGGCTCCGTCACCCACGGGTTGATTCTTACGGCATACGGCATCTTGGTGATTGGTCTGGTCGACAACGTGCTGCGCCCAATTCTGGTCGGCAAGGACACCAAGATTCCCGACTACATCGTTCTGATTTCCACGCTCGGTGGCATGTCCCTGTTTGGTCTGACAGGGTTTGTGATTGGCCCAGCCATTGCGGCGCTGTTCATTGCATGCTGGGACATTTTCACCCCCGACACGCCCGAACAGTAAACCGGCTCAATGCCACCAAGGCGTTGCGCTTGCGGTGTTCGATCACCTCACCATTCACCTACACCACGCACCAGATGATCCAGATCCACGGCAGTGGCATCCATGCCGTGCCCTGCGTGCGTGGCAGACACAGGCTCAGCCACCCCGGCTGCACTGGCCTTTTGCAGGATGGACTCTGGCAACGGGGGCGGTACGGTATGTGAACGCCCAAAGGTGTGATGCTGGAGAGGGGCAAAAGCATCTTCAGGAATGGACATGGCAGTACTCCTTGTCCCTACACTGTAGACAGCACACACGCCTTGGGCCGTAGGACATGGTTTCAAGCTTCTGTCCCTCATTGCACTGCCATGTCTTCAGCGCAAGGGCACAGCAGATGCCGTAAGCTCTCAGCCCTATGGCTCAGACTCTCGCTCAAGCAACGCATCACGAACTCATCATCAAGAAAAGCCGGTTTATCTGCTGTGTGCAGCCCATGGCTGATCGCGCCTCCGCACAAGCCTACGTAGATAGCCTGTGGCAGCAGCACCCCGGCGCAGCCCATGTCTGCTGGGCGCTGCTGGCCGGCGGCCAGTCAGCAGCGGTGGATGATGGCGAGCCCAGCGGCACCGCAGGCCGCCCCATGTTGGAAGTATTGCGCCATCAGGAATTGGAAGGTGTACTGGCTACGGTGGTGCGCTATTTTGGTGGCGTAAAGCTGGGCGCTGGTGGTCTGGTACGCGCCTACACCGATGCCGTCGCCCAAGCGCTGCTCAATGCCGAGAAAGTACCACTGCAGCGCATGGAAGTGCTGCAATGCAGCCTGCCCTACGCCATGGAAGGCTGGCTGCGCCGTGAGCTGGAACTCGCGGGTGCCACGCTGCGCAACGTGGCCCATCAGTCCATGGTGCACATGCAGTGGAGCATTCCGCAAAGCCAGAGTGCAGAACTGGTGGCCCGCATCAATGAAGGTGGACAAGGCCGGATTGCATGGCTGGAGCACTGGCCTGACAGCGCAAGCGCCAATTAGGACAGCGAATCTCGCTTTTTTCGCAGGACTGCAGCACTCACCAAAACATTAGAGTTCCGGTATCTCGACTGGAACTCTCTCATGGACATTCGTTACCACACTGCCCTGCGCAATGCCACGAATGCTTGGGCACAGAACCGCATGGCAGACACCGTGACCATGCAGGACCTCAAGCACCGCGCGCCTCAACAACAAAGCCCCGAAAAACGCGCCGCAGCACCCAGCGCCAGCGAATCAGCACTGATGCAGCCAGAACTGGCACGCTATGGCAATCTGGGCACACGCCTGAATGTGTTTGCCTGAATCAGGCTGCGCAGCAGGCACCGCTCTGCCCCATAGTACCCATGCAAACCCTAGATTCTGAAGATACTTCCAAGCCCACCTACCCTCTGGTCGTGGCACTGACGGCTGCGCGCAAGGCACACAAGATGACGCAGGCTGAACTGGCACAGCAAGCAGGTCTGTCACGCATGACCGTGCAGCGCCTGGAAAGCAATGGGCTGGACCCGCGCCTTTCCACCCTGCAGGAGATGGCACGTGTGCTGGAACAGGATCTGGTGGCGCTGCCCAGTCACCTGCGCCCTGCATTTGAGCAGTGGCTGGCGCAGCAAAAAAACTAAATCAACCAGCGGTCCCCGCAGCGTTCAGCCCAGCAGCTCAGGCAACAGCTGTGCGGCAGGTCCGCGCAGCAAGGCATGCGCCAGCATGTCCAGCTCTGTCGCATCGGTGTTCAGCATGATGATGCGCGCACCGCGCTCGTAGGACTGAAACACCAATCCTGCCGCCGGATAGACCACACCGGAAGTACCGACCACCAGCATCACATCACAGGCATTGGCTGCTGCTTCTGCCTGCGCGAGCGCATCTGCAGGCAGATGCTCCCCAAACCAGACCACGCCAGGACGCACCAGATTGCCGCAAACGCCGCAGCTCGGTGGTTCTGCACCGCCCTCCAGCGCCTGCGCCAGATCACAGCGCGGGCAGCAGGCGTCGAGCCACTGGTTACGCATCAGGTCACCATGCAGACAGATCACGTCCGTGCTGCCCGCACGCTGGTGCAGTCCATCCACGTTCTGCGTCACCAGACTGAGCTTGCCGGGGCACGTCTGCGCGTAAGCAGCCAGCGCCCTGTGCGCCGCGTTAGGCTGAACGGCTTCCACCAGCCCGCGCCGGTAGCTGTACCACTGCCACACGCGCTGCGGGTGTGCACGGAAACCCGGCTCGGATGCCATTTCCTGCGGATCAAACTGCTCCCAGTAGCCAGTGTGCGCATCACGGAAGGTAGGCACACCGGATTCGGCACTCACACCAGCCCCAGTCAGCACCGTCACATGCTGCGCATCCTGCAGCCACTGGCGCACCTGCTGCAGAATTTCAGTGTTTTTTGGCTCTAAGGCAGACATGGCGGGCGCTTGCAGCTATTTTTTAAGAAGCTTGGCGCTGGCGCACGGCCTCGTACAGGCACACGCCGCTGGCCACGGACACATTCAGGCTCTCGACCGCTCCCTGCATGGGAATGCTGATCAGCTCATCGCAGGTCTTGCGTGTAAGCTGGCGCATGCCATCGCCTTCCGCGCCCAGCACCAGTGCCACTGGACCCTTGAGGTCCACTTGGTACAGGTTCTTGTCTGCATCGCCGCTGGTGCCAATCACCCAGATATTGCGCGCTTGCAATTCCTTGAGCGTGCGCGCCAGGTTGGTCACCATGAAGTACGGTACGGTTTCCGCCGCACCGCTGGCCACCTTGGCAACCGTGGCGTTGATGCCCGAAGCATGGTCCTTGGGCGCAATCACAGCATGCACACCGGCACCGTCTGCCACACGCAGGCAGGCACCCAGATTGTGCGGATCGGTCACGCCATCGAGTACCAGCAGCAGCGGGTTCTTGACTCCGGACTCTTCCAGATCGTCCAGCAGTTCATCCAGCGTGCGGCTGTCCTTGACTTCTTCTACGCGTGCAGCCACGCCCTGGTGACCATGGCTGCCTGCGAGCTTGGCGATGCGCATGGCATCGGCTTCGATCAGGCGCGCACCGGCCTCCCGTGCTTTTTCCAGAAACTGACGCATGCGCGCGTCGCGGCGCGTGGCTTCGTAATAGATTTCGATGATGGATTGGGGCGCTGTCTTCAGACGCACACCGACGGCGTGAAAGCCGAATAGAACTTTGGGGGACGACATAGGCTGCCGATTATCCTTCCTGCGCCACATGCATCACGGCGCTGCAGCAGATACCTTGCTTGCGCTTGGACAAATATGCAGCAGCAAGCATCACCTCATACTGCACAGTTATGCCCCATTTCCCCTGAAAGAGTAAGCATTAACCTCTAAACTCGCCACTTCCTCTTCAAATCAAACGGCGCAACTTTTTTCATGATTTTCCAACCCGTGCTGAGCTGGTCACAACGGACTAGCGTTGTGACTCAAATCCTCATTGGACTCGTTTTAGGTGCTGCACTGGCATTCGCCTGGCCAGAAGCAGCCTTGAAGGTTGAACTGCTGGGAACCCTGTTTATCTCTGCCCTGAAAGCAGTTGCTCCGATTTTGGTGTTTGTGCTGGTCATTGCTGCCATCAGCAACCGCGCCCCAGGACAGACCTCCCACCTGCGCCCTATTCTGTGGCTGTATGCCGTGGGCACGCTGACCGCAGCCATCGTTGGCGTCATGGCCAGCATGCTGTTTCCCACCACACTGACGCTCACCGACGCGGCCACCGGCATGGCTGCACCTGGCGGCATTGCTGAAGTGTTGATGCAGGTACTCAAAAACGCTGTGGACAACCCCGTCAGTGCCCTCATGCATGCCAACTACATCGGCATTCTGGTGTGGGCCATCGCCATTGGTGTCGCGCTGCGCCATGGTGCGGAAACCACCCGCAAGGTGGTGGCAGACCTGTCCAATGGCATCACCCTGATTATTCAGGGCGTGATTCGTCTGGCCCCTCTGGGCATTTTTGGTCTGGTGGCATCGACCGTGGCTGCCACCGGCGTAGAGGCTTTGATGGGCTATGTACAGCTGCTGCTGGTGCTGCTGGGCTCCATGCTGGTGGTGGCTCTGGTGGTCAACCCCCTCATCGTCTGGTGGAAGATTCGCCGCAACCCCTACCCCCTGGTGCTGATGTGCCTGCGTGAAAGCGGCGTAACCGCCTTCTTTACCCGCAGCTCGGCCGCCAACATCCCCGTGAACATGGCCATTGCCAAGCGCCTGAACCTGGACGAAAACACCTACAGCGTGGCCATTCCGCTGGGTGCCACCATCAATATGGCAGGCGCTGCCATCACCATCAGCGTGCTGACGCTGGCTGCCGCACACACCTTGGGCATTGCAGTGGACATGCCCACCGCCATTTTGCTGTGCGTGGTGGCTTCGGTCTGTGCATGCGGTGCATCCGGTGTGGCAGGCGGCTCCTTGCTGCTGATTCCCCTGGCCTGCTCGCTGTTTGGCATCTCCAATGATGTAGCCATGCAGGTGGTGGCCATAGGCTTCATCATCGGCGTGCTGCAGGACTCGGCGGAAACCGCGCTGAACTCCTCAACCGACGTAATCTTTACCGCAGCCGTGTGCATCTCCAAGCAGGAAGGCAACGACTGATCCCCTCCACAAGGCTCCCTCTGGGAGCCTTGTTTGTTTTGCGGCCCTGCTCAGCTGCGACACCTGTCTGTCCCTGATGCTGGGTTTGCGCCCACTCCAGCACCATGACAATCCACCTACTATGCAATTGATACGGTGGTTTCCCTTTCTGGCCTGGCCCAGACTCACACCCGCGCTGGCACGCAATGAGTTGCTGGCCGGCATTACTGTTGCCCTGATGCTGCTGCCACAGGGCGTAGCCTATGCCGCACTGGCGGGCATGCCCTTGGTCACGGGTATCTACGCCGCCCTGCTCCCTTCCCTCATCGCCGTGCTGTGGGGTGCATCCCCCCTGCTGGGCGTAGGCCCGACGGCCCTGACCAGCCTGCTCATTGGCGCCTCCCTGGCCAGCATGGCTGAGCCCGGCAGCGCCCAATGGGTCACGCTGGCGGCGTGGATGGCCATCATGGCTGGTGCCATGCAGTGGCTGATGGGTGCCATCCGCGCTGGCTGGCTCGTGAATCTGGTGACCTCGCCCGTGCTCAATGGCTTTACCCAGGCTGCGGGCATCCTGATTTTGCTGTCCCAGCTGCCCGATCTGCTGGGGCTGCGCAGCTCCTGGAGTGCCCTGCTGCGCGACCCCAGCCTGCATCACTTTGATCCCCTCGCCCTGTGCTTTGGCGCCGGAGGCCTGGGCCTGCTGCTGATGCTCAAGCGCCTGACGCCCAGGCTGCCAGCGGCAGTCATCGTCATTGCCCTGTGCGGCATCATCAGCGCTGCCACAGGGTATGCAGAGCACGATGGCAACATCGTCGGCCACCTGCCTGCAGGCCTGCCCAGCCTGGCCTTGCCTCAGATGCTGGCCTGGAACGACGTCACGCAGCTGCTGCTGCCTGTGCTGATGATCAGCCTGGTGAGCTTTCTGGAAGTGGCCTCCAGCGCCCAGGTGGAGCACCGCAAGCATGGCACACGCTGGAACGAAAACCAGGACCTGATCGCCCAGGGCATGGCCAAGGTCGCTGCGGGCCTGAGCGGCAGCTTTGCCATCAGCGCATCGTTTTCACGCTCTGCCGTCACGCTGCACTCCGGTGCCAGAACGGGCTGGGCCACAGTGTTTGCCATTGGCATGGTGCTGGTCTGTGTGCTGTGGCTCACGCCTGTTCTCTACCACGTACCGCAGGCAGCGCTGGCAGCAGTCGTGGTGTCCGCTGTCATCAACCTGATCCAGCCACGCACCCTGCGCGCCCTGTTTCGCATCTCGCGCGTGGAAGGCAGCATTGCGCTGACCACTTTTGCACTCACGCTGGCTACCGCGCCCAGTCTGTACTGGGGCGTGCTGACAGGTGTGCTGCTGAGCCTGTGCTACTTCCTCTACCAGCGCCTGCACCCGCGCATTCTGGAAATTGGCGAACATGCCGATGGCAGCCTGCGCTCGCGCACCATCTGGAACCTGCCCCCGATTGCCCCCCATGTGCTGGCACTGCGCATGGATGCAGAATGGGACTTTGCCTCAGCCAATGCGCTGGAGCGCTACATCAACGATGCCCTGCAACAACGCAGTGACATTCGCATGGTATATCTGGATGCTCAACCCATTAACCGCATTGACGTGACGGGTGTGGAGAGCTTTCTGCGCCTGCGCCGAAGTCTGCATAAGCTTGGAATTTGCCTGCATATTGGTGGCTTAAAACTTCCCGTTCAGGCCATACTGGAACAAGCAGGCGCACTCGTGCCGGGAGCAGACCTCCTGCTGTCGCGCACCAATTCGCAGGCAGTGCTGACGATGCGGTCTTGCCAAACCAGCAAATAAGCTGGAAAGCATTACCATCCCTACGCAGACTGCTACACTTCATGATGTTTTTTGTGCTGGATCTTGTTCGTGACTGGCAAACCCTTTTCTTCCTCATCCCTTTTGCAAAAGCTCCGTCTGGACGGTGCTTTTGCCTTGCTGGGTGAACAAGAGACTGCCGCCTTACCTGCAGCCCAGACTGACCTCGTCGGTCACCTGCAAGCCATTATTGATGGCTTGTGCGACCTCTCCCTGCGTGACCCGCTCACAGGTACCGCCAACCGCCGCCACTTTGACTCCATTCTGGATCGGGAGCTGGACCGTGTTGCCCGTTCAGGCGATATCGCTTTGCTGCTGATGGTGGACATTGACCTCTTCAAGCTGGTGAATGACCAGCATGGGCACAACGTGGGAGATCTCGTGCTGCAGCAAGTTGCTGCAACTCTGGCGCAATGCATACGCCCCATGGACACCCTGGCCCGCTACGGCGGCGAAGAATTTGCCATCGTGCTGCCCGCATGCCAGACTGCATACGGACAGAACGTGGCAGAGCGCATCCGGCGTGCCGTAGAAAACCTGCGCATCCGGATTGCGCCTGAGCGAGACATCCAGGTCACCGTCAGTGTGGGCGGCGCCTATGCCCTGCAGTGGATCCGCAGCACACGACAGCTATGGATTGAGCGTGCCGACCAGCAGCTTTACCTGGCCAAAGACAGAGGGCGCAACCGGATTGAGATCGAACAACAACCAGACAGTACAGTGACTGCAGAAGAAAAAAATTTGCTCCTCATTCCTGATTTCATGACTGCGAGCAGTAGTGAAGACTGGCATGAAGTGCTGACCGCCCCCGTGGATCAAACTGATGGTGTTTACTGAAGGCATGCATTGAAATGAACGACGTGCTGTCCCCTGCGACCCCCACCTCCATGACTGCGACAACGCCCAGTCCACGTCCAGGCGCTCGTTCTGGTGCGCACATCATTGCTGTGACCAGCGGAAAAGGCGGTGTGGGCAAGACTTTTGTCTCAGCCAATCTGGCTGCAGCACTCACCCGCCATGGTCTGCGCGTTCTGGTGCTGGACGCAGACCTTGGTCTGGCCAATCTGGATGTGGTGCTCAACCTCTACCCCAAGGTCACGCTGCATGACGTCTTCACCGGCAAGGCTTCGCTGCAGGAAGCTGTGGTCACCGCGCCCGGCGGCTTTCATGTGCTGCTCGCAGGATCGGGCATGGTGGAGTATTCGCGCCTGACACCGGAAGTGCGCAACCAGCTCATTCACGTCATCGAAACCCTGACCCCCAGCTACGACATCGTGCTGCTCGATACGGGCGCAGGCATTTCGGATGTGGTGCTGTTCTCGGTCTCGCTGGCCCATGAAGTGCTGATCGTGGCCACGCCCGAGCCCACCTCGCTGACCGACGCCTATGCCACCATCAAGGTGCTGAGCACCCAGCAAAAGCGCCAGAACATGCGTCTGGTCATCAACCAGGCCATCCGCCCGGGCGACGGTCGCGCCATTACCGGCCAGCTGCAGCAGGTGCTCAACCGCTTTGTGAATTCCGATTCAGGCCTGCCCATGCGCCTGATCCACATGGGTGACATCCCTGCCGACAAGACCGTGCGTGAAGCCGTGATGCGCAGACAGCTGCTGATTCAGGCCTCTCCAGGCTGTGCCGCTTCGCTGGCCATTGCCCAGCTGGCCCACCGCATCAAGACCATGGTCGAGCCGCGCCCTACCTCCATGTAAGCCACTTCTGCATTCAGCATAAAAAGTGGCTCCAGCGCTTATCCAGCAAGCGCTGGCAGCTATATTTTCAAAAGCAAAAAGCCCACAGTGATGTGGACTTTTTGCTGTGCGTCTGCAGATGCTTAACGCTTGTTCTTGTGCTTGGCAGCAGGCTGTGCGGCTGCCTTGTCTTTCTTGCTGCCGATCTTGCTTTCTTCACCCTTGAGCAGGCGGCTGATGTTGCCCGCATGGCGCCACAGCAGCAATGCCGACATGGCCACCACAGCCGCCAGCAATGGCTTTTCGTACACCCACAGGCTGCCGCCAAACAGGATGTAGTACACGGGTGCCAGCACCGCAGCGATCAGCGCCGACAGGGACGAGTAACGCGTGGTGAAGGCCACGAACAGCCAGGTCAGCAGCACAAACAGGCCCAGCCAGCCGCTGATGCCCAGCAGCACACCCAGCGCCGTGGCCACACCCTTGCCACCCTTGAACTTGAAGAACACGGGGAACAGATGCCCCAGGAAAGCGGCAATGGCCACCAGCGCCAGCGTGCCCTCATGCAGACCAAAGTCTGGCCCCCAGTATTTGACCAGCAGCACAGGCACCAAGCCCTTGACCGCATCGAGCAACAGGGTCAGCGCCGCTGCCTTTTTGCTGCCTGAGCGCAGCACATTGGTGGCCCCGGGGTTGCCGCTGCCGTAGGTGCGCGGGTCATTGAGCCCCATGAGCGAGCTGACGATGACCGCAAACGACAGCGAGCCAATCAAATACGCCACCACAGTGGCCGCGATAGGAAGTACGGTGTTCAAGACTATCGATCCTTGCCTGCTGCGCAGCAGGCGCTTGTTATGCGTTGGTATGGACTGGCACACGTGTGCCAAAAGGCTTATTGTGCCAGCGCGCACTGCACAGGCTTGGCGGCCAGCAGCTCCACACAAACCCGAGGGTCGATCTGCACCAGAAAGCCGCGCCGCCCGCCATTGATGGCAATGCGGGGCAGCTCCAGAATGGTTTGCTCGATGTACACCGGCATCTGCTTGCGCGTACCAAAGGGTGAGGTGCCGCCCACCAAGTAGCCGCTGTGGCGGTTGGCCACATCCGGCTTGCAGGGTTCCACACTCTTGGCGCCAATCTGGCGCGCCAGATTCTTGGTGGAGACGGTGCAGTCGCCGTGCATCAGCACGATCAGCGGCTTGGCATCCTGATCCTGCATGACCAGGGTCTTGATCACCATGTGCTCATCCAGCCCCAGCTGTCTGGCTGATTCGGCCGTGCCGCCGTGCTCCACATACTCATAAGGGTGCTCGGTGAAGGCCACCTTGTGCACCTTGAGCATCTGGGTGGCCGGGGTTTCGCTCACATGCGCTTTGTCTTTTTTTGCCATGGCTCCATCCACGCTTTCTCACTGTCCAGGGTCGCGGTATTGCCAGCGCAGAGCATCGATCTGTTCCAGCAGTTCGGCGGACAGCTGCACCTCCCAGGCGTCCACCGCTTCCTCCAGATGTGCCAGACTGGTCACGCCGATGATGGTGCTGGCCACGCGCCAGCTGCGGTAGCAGAACGCCAGCGCCAGCTGCGTGGGGGTCAGGCCATGCTCGCGCGCCAGCTGGTTGTACAGGCGCGCGGCTTCCAGCGCCTCAGGGCGGCCCCAGCGCTGCTTTTGCACCGAGGGATAGGACAGGCGCGTGCCCTTGGGCGCATCCGGACCAGTGGTACCGCTTTGGTCATATTTGCCCGTCAGCAGGCCCACACCCAGCGGAGAATATGCCAGCAGGCCCACATTCAGGCGGTGGCAGGTTTCGTCCATGGCGTTTTCCCAGCTGCGGTTAATCAGGCAGTAGGGGTTTTGCACGCTGGCCACGCGCGGCAGACCATATTGCTCGGCCAGGCGCACGAACTCGTGCACACCATAAGGCGTTTCATTGGACAGGCCAATGTGCTTGATCTTGCCCTGCTCCACGAGCTTGGCCAGGGTTTCGAGCTGTTCCTGTATCGGCGTCTGCGTGACTTCCTTGGCGGGGTCGTAGTACAGCGTGCCAAAGGCCGGCACATGGCGCTCAGGCCAGTGGATCTGGTACAGGTCGATGACATCCACACCGAGTCGGCGCAGACTGCCTTCGCAGGAAGCTACGATGTCGGCGGCCGTCATGCCCTTGCCTTCACGAATCCAGGGCATGCCGCGCGAAGGGCCGGCCACCTTGCTCGCCAGCACGATCTGCTCGCGCGCACCGGGTCGTGCGGCCAGCCAGCGGCCGATGATGCTTTCCGTCGCACCATAGGTTTCCTGGCGCGCGGGCACGGCATACATCTCGGCCGTATCCCAGAAGGTCACACCACGCTCCAGCGCGCGGTCCATGATGGCAAATGCGTCTGCTTCACTGACTTGTTCGCCAAAGGTCATCGTCCCCAGACAGATGGGGGTGACTTGCAGCGTGCTTTGGCCAAGCGGTCTTGTTTCCATGCAAAAGACTCCTTTTGATGGGCTGTGAGTTTACGGCGCGACCAGCCCACAAAAACAAAGGGCGCTGGATGCGCCCTTTGTCTTGGTACTTTCTACGGCTGCTGCCTTTAACGGAAGATAAAGCTCTGCGGCGCTTCACCCTGACGCATCACACCACGGTACATGCCCACGGAGTTGAACGGCATGTGCACATGGCCCTTGGCGTCCACCGAGACCAGACCGCCCGAGCCGCCAATGTCCTTGAGCAGCCCATGCACCACGGCTTCACCGGCCTGCTCCAGACTCTCGCCCTTGTAGGCCATGCGCGCGTGAATGTCGTGCCCCACGCAGGCACGCAGAAAGTGCTCGCCCGTGCCCGTACAGGCAATCGCACAGGTCGCGTTGTTGGCGTAGATGCCAGCACCCACAATCGGTGAATCACCCACGCGGCCGGGGCGCTTGTTGGTCAGCCCGCCGGTGGACACCGCTGCCGCCACATTGCCATGCTGGTCCAACGCGACCGCACCCACAGTGCCATGCTTGCCGTCTTCACGGATGGGGGCAGGCTTTTCGGTCAGGGTCTTGGCGGAATGGTCCAGCGCCATCACGCCGGCGCCCTGCGCACGCACGCGCTGCAGCTGGGCCAGGCGCTCTTCGGAATGGAAGTAGGCCGCATCAGCCATGGGCACGCTCTGCTCCTGCGCCAGGCGCACCGCGCCCTCGCCGACCAGCAGCACGTGGTTGGTGTGGTCCATCACGGCACGCGCCAGCGCCACGGGGTTGCGCACGCCATGCACGCCGGCCACGGCTCCGGCCTTGAGGTTGCTGCCATCCATGACGGAGGCATCCATCTCATGCGTTTCATCGGCCGTATAAACCGCGCCACGGCCTGCGTTAAAGAGCGGACAGTCTTCCAGCGACTGCACAGCAGCCTGCACAGCATCCAACGCCGAGCCACCAGCCTCCAGCACCGCAGCGCCTGCACGCAGTGCGGCCTGCAGGCCTTCGTGGTAGGGCGCTTCGTTGGCCTGTTCGGGGGAAATCGTGCCTGCACCACCGTGCACGGCAATCACAAAAGGTACGGTGCTCATGCGGCGTGCCTCAAAATCTTGCCCAGGAAAGCGCGGCTGCGCTCGCTCTGGGGGTTGTGGAAGAACTGCTCGGGCGGCTGCACTTCCAGAATCTGGCCGCCATCCATGAATAC
>JAEZZU010000033.1 GCA_023418355.1 Pseudomonadota bacterium
AGCAGGTGGTGCACAGCATGGAAGAAATTGCCACGACCAGCCGCAAGATTGGCGACATCATCGGCCTGATCGACACCATTGCCTTCCAGACCAATATCCTGGCCCTGAATGCCGCCGTAGAAGCCGCACGTGCCGGTGAGCAGGGCCGCGGCTTTGCCGTGGTGGCCGGCGAAGTGCGTGCACTGGCAGGGCGCAGTGCCCAGGCGGCCAGCGAAATCAAGCAGCTGATCCAGAGCAGCACGGGCGCGGTCAATGGCGGTGTGAAAAATGTGGAAGCCGCTGGCCGCACCATGCAGGAAGTGGTGCAAAGCATCCAGCGCGTGAGCGATGTGATTGCCGAGATCACCGCAGCCTCGGGCGAGCAGTCGCGCGGCATTGCGCAGCTCAACCAGTCGGTCAACGACATTGATCGCATGACCCAGCAAAATGCCGCGCTGGTGGAAGAATCGGCCGCAGCGGCCGATTCGCTCAAGGGCCAGGCCGCGCGCCTGGGTGAAATGGTGCAGCAGTTCCGCCTGCTGCAGCAGGCAGTGCAGCAGCACGCCTACCAGCGCTCCGTCCCTGCGCCACACAGCGTGCAGCCTGCTGTGTCCATGGCACAGCTGCGTGACAGACAGGAGCAGGCATTGCTGCAATAAAAACAGTAGCTGCCAGCGCTGATAAATAAAAGGTTTCATGTATTTATCTATTTGAAATCAATGTATTACAAGCGCTGATAGCTATATTTTTTAAGAGAAAACATAAAAAAACGGGCTTCCAGAAGGAAGCCCGTTTTTACTGATGCTTGTGTTTTTTGGTATGCCCGGGAGTGCTTACTTGAGCAGACCTTCGGCGCGCAGTGCGGCCTGTACGGCAGGGCGGCTGCCCACGCGTGCCAGGTAGGCCTGCAGGTTGGGCAGATCGCTCAGATCCAGCCCCACAAACTTGCCCCAGCCGCTGACGGTGAACAGGTAGGCATCGGCCACGGTGAACTGCTCGCCCATCAGGTAGTCCTTGCCAGCCAGTTGCTGCTCGACCCACTCAAAGCGGCCACGCAGGGCCTGGCGCACGGCAGGCTTGTAGTCCTCGGGCGTGCCGGGCTTGAACAGGGGGCCAAAGCTCTTGTGCAGTTCGGTGCCGATGAAGTTCAGCCACTCCAGCACGCGGTAGCGCTCCATGGTACCGACGGCAGGCAGCAGCTTTTTCTCGGGAACCTGATCTGCCAGGTACTGCACGATCACGGGGCCTTCGCGCAGCGTCTGGCCATCGTCCAGAACCAGGAAAGGCACATAGCCCAGCGGATTGATGCTGTAGAAGTCTGTGCCGTCCTGCAGCTTGTGGCTCTTGGTGCTGGCCAGAATGTATTCGCAGGGCAGGCCGGTTTCTTCAGCCACGATATGGGGCGACAGCGAGCAGGCTCCGGGGCTGTAATAAAGCTTCATGGTTCTTCGTCCTTTCGTGTGGTCGGGAAAGTGTATGGACAGGCATGTTACGGCCTTGCTGCCGACAGTCCTGCTTGCTTGAACATGTGGACAAAAGGGCCAAAGACAAGATAGGGAAAGGGTGGGAAAATTCAGGGTTTTGCCTGCGCCTGAAAAATATGCGAGCTGCGCGGGCGCACACATCGCGCACCCGAACGGCTGCGCAGGGCGCAGAGGCCGCCTGCGACGGAGTTGAGAGAACCCATGTTGTACCCCCAAGAATTTGATGTGATCGTCGTTGGCGGCGGTCATGCTGGCACCGAAGCGGCGCTGGCTGCGGCCCGTATGGGCTGCCAAACCCAGCTGTTGACCCACAACATTGAAACCCTGGGCCAGATGTCCTGCAATCCATCGATTGGTGGTATCGGCAAGGGCCACCTGGTCAAGGAAGTGGACGCCATGGGCGGTGCCATGGCACTGGCCACGGACAAGGGCGGTATCCAGTTCCGCATCCTGAACAGTTCCAAAGGCCCTGCCGTGCGTGCCACACGTGCGCAGGCCGACCGTATTCTGTACAAGGCAGCGATCCGCGAGATGCTGGAGAACCAGCCCAACCTGTGGCTGTTCCAGCAGGCGGTCGATGACCTGATGGTCGAGGGCGACCGCGTCGTCGGTGCCGTCACGCAGATTGGTCTGCAGTTCCGCTCCAAGACCGTGGTGTTGACCGCAGGTACTTTCCTGGACGGCAAGATCCACGTGGGGCTGGACAACTACGCAGCAGGCCGTGCGGGTGATCCTCCAGCGGTGACTTTGTCTGCACGCCTGAAGGAACTCAAGCTGCCGCAGGGCCGTCTGAAAACGGGTACGCCCCCACGTATTGACGGACGCACCATCGACTTCTCGCAGTGCGAAGTGCAGCCCGGTGACGGTATGCCAGGTGGCCCCAACGAGGGCCAGATTCCGGTGTTCAGCTTCCGTGGCAACGTGAACATGCACCCCCAGCAAATGCCTTGCTGGATCACGCACACCAACGAGCGCACGCACGAAATCATCCGCAGCGGCTTTGACCGCAGCCCCATGTTCACCGGCAAGATCGAGGGCGTGGGCCCCCGCTACTGCCCCAGCGTGGAAGACAAGATCAACCGCTTTGCGGACAAGGACAGCCACCAGATCTTCCTCGAGCCCGAAGGTCTGACTACGAACGAGTTCTATCCCAACGGTATCTCGACCTCGCTGCCTTTCGACATCCAATACGCGCTGGTGCGTTCCATGAAGGGCCTGGAGAACGCGCACATCCTGCGTCCCGGCTATGCGATCGAGTACGACTACTTTGACCCCCGTGGTCTGAAGTCCAGCTTTGAGACGCGCCAGATTCAGGGCCTGTTCTTTGCGGGCCAGATCAACGGTACGACCGGCTATGAAGAAGCTGCAGCTCAGGGCCTGTTTGCCGGTATCAATGCCGGTCTGCAGGCACGTGGCATGGATGCCTGGACACCCAGACGTGACGAAGCCTATCTGGGCGTGCTGGTGGATGACCTGATCACCAAGGGTGTGACCGAGCCTTGCCGCATGTTCACCAGCCGCGCCGAGTTCCGCCTTCAGCTGCGTGAAGACAATGCCGATATGCGCCTGACCGAAATCGGCCGCAAGCTGGGCGTGGTGGGTGATGAGCAGTGGGATCTGTTTAACCGCAAGCGCGATGCTGTTTCACGTGAAACAGAGCGCCTGAAGGCGACCTGGGTGAACCCACGCAATCTGCCTGCGGCAGAAGCCGAGCGCGTGCTGGGCAAGAACATCGAGCGCGAGTACAACCTGTTCGACCTGCTGCGTCGCCCCGGCGTGGAGTACGACGCACTCGTGTCCATGAACGAAGGCAAGTACCAGTCCGAAATTGTTTCACGTGAAACGCTGGGTGATCTGCACGATGATGTGGTGGAGCAGGTAGAGATTGCTGCCAAGTACTCCGGCTACATCGACCGCCAGAAGGAAGAAGTGCAGCGCGCAGCACACTACGAAACGCTGCGCCTGCCAGCCGACATGGACTACATGCAGGTCTCGGCCCTGTCCATTGAAGTGCGCCAGAAGCTGCAAAAGCACCGCCCAGAGACACTGGGCCAAGCCTCACGCATTTCCGGTGTGACACCTGCAGCCATCTCGCTACTGATGATCCACCTGAAGAAGGGCGGCTTTCGCGGCTTTACCGCTGCGGCCAAGGAGGCTTCCGAATGAGCGGCTTGCGCCAGCAACTGGAGCAGGGTGCGGCCCAGCTCGGCCTGAACCTGAGCGTGGAGCAGTTCGATAAGCTCATGGCTTTTCTGGACCTGCTGCAAAAGTGGAACAAGGTCTACAACCTTACTTCCGTGCGTGACCCGCAGGAAATGATGTCCCTGCACATGCTCGACAGTCTCGCTGCCGTGCCGGCACTGCAGCGCCATGTGGCTTCGCTGGGCAAGGCTGCTGGTGAACGCACGCGCCAGCTGGATGTTGGTTCTGGCGGTGGCCTGCCCGGTGTGGTGTTCGCCATTTGCTGCCCAGAGGTGGATATTGACTGCGTGGACACCGTGGCCAAGAAGGCAGCTTTTTTGCAGCAGGCGGCCGTGAGCCTGAAGCTGCTCAACCTCAAGGGCATTCACGCACGCGTGGAAACGCTCAAGGGGCCTTACGAGGTGGTGAGCTGCCGCGCCTTTGCGTCGCTGATTGACTTCACCACCTGGTCGCGTAGCGCGATTGCAGACAGTGGTATCTGGTTTGCCATGAAGGGCAAGCACCCTCAGGATGAGATTGATGCCCTCGGCAAGGATGTGCAGGTGTTTCACGTGGAACAGTTGCAGGTGCCCGGGCTTGATGCCGAGCGCTGCATTGTGTGGGCGAAACCCGTCGCTGACACACATTGAATATGCGAGTGGCTGCGCCCTCGCATAAACTCGGGTCTTGCACTCAGAGTTTTCAGTGTGGGCAGACAGCACATCTCCACAGGGCGCGCGCCAGTGCCCACATTGAAAGGCCTCAGCGGTTTCGCTGGGCCTTTTTGCTTTGTGTGCCAGCAGCACATGCCGTGCTCACAGCGTGTTTTTATTTCAGGCGCTACGCGCCGTTCACCAGCGATTTCTCATGGCCAAAATTTTCTGTATTGCCAACCAAAAAGGCGGCGTCGGTAAAACAACAACAGCAGTGAATCTGGCAGCAGGTCTGGCCAAAGTCGGTCAGCGGGTCT
>JAEZZU010000057.1 GCA_023418355.1 Pseudomonadota bacterium
TAAGGCTCAGTGAGAGGTTGCTCCCCAAACAGCGACGGGGGCGAACATGCCCCCGTGTGGTCAAAAAAGTGCCGTCACGCTATCCCATCAAACAGGTCAGAAAACCTTAAGTGAACGGCATTACAGCCTCGCTGCCTTTTTTATTGTCTGACTCAGTCCCAGGGGTCAACGGCCGCAATAATGCCGCCGCCCAGACACACATCCCCGTCGTACAGCACGGCAGACTGGCCCGGCGTCACCGCCCATTGCGCGTCCGGGAAGTCCAGGCGGAAGTGGGTGTTCGTGGCCTCGCCGCCAATGATGGCGGGAGAATCGGGCTGGCGATAGCGTGTCTTGGAGCCATAGGTGCCTGCCGCTGGTGGATGCCCTGCTACCCAACTCGCATTGTCAGCATCCAGGCGGTGCGAAAGCAGCATGGGGTGGTCATGGCCCTGCACCACACGCAGCACGTTCTTGTCCATTTCCTTGGCCGCCACAAACCAGGGCTGGTGGTCACCCGCACCACGTGCAGCGCCCTTTTCCTTGACGCCACCAATCCCCAGACCGGAGCGCTGACCCAACGTATAAAAGCTCAGACCTACGTGCTTGCCCAGACGGCGGTTGCGGTCATCCAGAATCCAGCCAGGTTCCTTGCTGATGTAGCGGTTCAGGAACTCACGGAAAGGACGCTCGCCGATAAAGCAGATACCGGTCGAGTCCTTTTTCTTGGCATTGGGCAGGCCAATTTCCTCGGCAATGCGGCGCACTTCGGTCTTGCACAGCTCGCCCACGGGGAACATGGCCTTGGACAGCTGAGCCTGATTCAGACGGTGCAGGAAGTAGCTCTGGTCCTTGCTGTTGTCCACGCCCTTGAGCAACTCGAACAAGCCAGTGCTTTCGTTCTGGCGCACGCGGGCGTAGTGGCCCGTGGCAATCTTCTCGGCACCCAGGCGCATGGCGTGATCCAGGAAGGCCTTGAACTTGATCTCGGCATTGCACAGCACGTCGGGGTTGGGCGTGCGGCCAGCCTGGTATTCGCGCAGAAACTCGGCAAACACGCGGTCCTTGTACTCGGCCGCGAAGTTCACATGCTCAATCTCGATGCCAACCACGTCCGCGACGCTGGCGGCGTCCAGAAAGTCCTGGCGGCTGGAGCAAAACTCACTGTCGTCGTCATCTTCCCAGTTCTTCATGAAGATGCCGACCACTTCGTGCCCCTGCTGCTTGAGCAGATAGGCAGTCACTGCAGAATCAACGCCGCCGGACAGGCCAACGACTACACGGTGCTTGGTCATAGCGAAATTATGGCTGTGCACCCGCAGCCATGTGCGGGCGCGGGTATGGGGTGGAGGCTCAGGCGCCAGCTTCTTCGTCGTGGCTCAGCGCCTGCACGATCTGGCGGTTGCTGTAGTCCGAAGAACGCTGGTACAGCGACAGGCCGAACAGCGGCATCACACCAATCAGGTGGTCAAAGATTTCACCCTGAATGCCTTCATATTCCACCCAGACGGTGGTGGCGGTGTAACAGTACAGCTGCAGCGGAATGCCGGTAGGCGAAGGCTCCAGCGTACGCACCAGCAAGAACATGCCAGGTGCTTTGGAAACACGTGGATGCGCCATCAGATAGGCATAGGCATAGGCCTTGAAGGCGGCCAGATTGGTCACCAGCTCCGGCGCAATCGCCTGCGTGGGCATGGCGTTGGCAGCGGCTTCTGGCTGCGCCAGCAGGCCTTCGCGCTCATTCCAGTAATCCTTGAGCAGGGCAATGCCTGTCAGGGCCTGGCGCTCCTTGGCCGTGAGCAGGTGCACGGTGGCAGCATCCACATGCAGCGCACGCAGAATGCGGCGGCCACCGGAGTTGGTCATGCCGCGCCAGTTCTTGAAGCTCTCGCTCATCAGCTTCCATGTGGGAATGGTGGTGATGGTCTTGTCCCAGTTCTGCACCTTGACGGTGTTCAGGGCAATGTCCACCACAAAGCCATCGGCACCCACCTGGGGCATTTCAATCCAGTCACCCACGCGCATCATGTCGTTGGAAGCCAGCTGCACACCCGCCACAAACGACAGGATGGTGTCCTTGAACACCAGCATCAGCACCGCAGACATGGCACCCAGACCCGAGAGCAGCAGCAGCGGCGAGCGGTCCATGATGCAGGCCACGATCAGCAGCGTGCCAACTGCGTAGACCAGCAGCTTGCCCAGCTGCACATAGCTCTTGATGGAGCGGGTCTGCGTGGCCTTGGGGCCGTCGTCGCGGTCGTGCGCCTCGTTGATTTCGCTCAGCAACGCCGTCAAAGCGCGCATCACGTGGTAGATCGTGAACGCGGCAGCGCCGTTGCGAATGGCCGTCATGGGGCCATGCGGCAGGTTGTCCACCATGTGGATGCCCAGCTGCACCATCACCGAGGGCGTGATCTTGGCAATCCGTATCAGCACATGGTCGTGCAGCAGAATCTGCGCCCAGCCCTGGGGCATGGAATTGCGCCAGATGCGCACAAAATGCAGCAGCACGCCCTGCGCCACAAAGCGCGAGACGATCGCCACCAACGCCAGCGTCATCAGGCCTGATGTAGCCTGCGCCCAAGGGTCCATCTCAGCGTATACAGTCAAGAGGGTTGAAGTAACACTCACCGAAGCTAACCTTTTCTCTGGCTGTGCCTGTGCACAGCACTTCATGCAAACATGGAAAACCGCGCAAGCGGATCACAAAAAAACGGCCTGTCGGCCGCCAAGGCGCAGAGGATCGAGGGGGCTGTCTGTGCAGCACAGCCTTTGACCACGCCCAAACGCCTAAAATCTACGCGAAGCAGTATTTTGACTGCACAACCGATCTACCAGCTCCATGCAAGACAAATACAACCACATTGAGGTCGAGCGCGCCGCGCAAGACCACTGGGCCGCCGCCGATGCCTATCGCGTGGTCGAAGATGCCAACAAGCCCAAGTTCTACGCCTGCTCCATGCTGCCCTACCCCTCGGGCAAGCTGCACATGGGCCACGTGCGCAACTACACCATCAATGACATGCTCACGCGCCAGCTGCGCATGAAGGGTTACAACGTCTTGATGCCCATGGGCTGGGATGCCTTTGGCCTGCCTGCCGAAAACGCCGCGCTGAAGAACAAGGTGCCACCTGCACAGTGGACCTACGACAACATCGCCTACATGAAAAAGCAAATGCAGGCGATGGGTCTGGCCATTGACTGGAGCCGTGAAGTCGCCACCTGCGACCCCGACTACTACAAGTGGAACCAGTGGCTGTTCCTGAAGATGCTGGAAAAGGGCATTGCCTATCGCAAGACCCAGGTCGTGAACTGGGACCCGGTCGACCAGACTGTGCTGGCCAATGAGCAGGTGATTGACGGCCGCGGCTGGCGCACCGGCGCGCTGGTGGAAAAGCGCGAGATTCCCGGCTACTACCTGAAGATCACGGACTACGCCCAGGAGTTGCTGGACCACGTGCAGGTGGGCAACGACAAGGCCACCCTGAACGGCTGGCCCGAAAAAGTGCGCCTGATGCAGGAAAACTGGATCGGCAAGTCCGCCGGCGTGCGCTTTGCGTTCACCCACGACATCCAGGATGCTCAGGGCAAGCTGATCGGCGACGGCAAGATGTATGTGTTTACCACACGTGCCGACACCATCATGGGCGTGACCTTCTGCGCCGTGGCTGCTGAGCACCCTCTGGCCCAGCACGCTGCGGCCTCCAACCCCAAACTGGCTGCCTTCATCGAAGAATGCAAGAAGGGCGGCACGACCGAAGCCGAACTGGCCCTGAAGGAAAAAGAGGGCATGCCTACGGGCCTGTTCGTGACCCACCCTCTGACCGGCGCACAGGTCGAAGTCTGGGTCGGCAACTACGTGCTGATGAGCTATGGCGACGGCGCCGTGATGGGCGTGCCTGCCCACGACGAGCGCGACTTTGCCTTTGCCAAGAAGTACGACCTGCCCATCAAGCAGGTCGTGGCCGTAGAAGGCGAAAGCTTCTCCACCGATGCATGGCAGGAGTGGTACGGCGACAAGCAAAAGTGCGTGTGCGTGAACTCTGGCGAGCTGGATGGCCTGACCCACAGTCAGGCCGTGGACAAGGTGGCCGAGCTGGTCGCCGCCAAGGGCCTGGGCGAGAAAAAGACCACCTGGCGCCTGCGTGACTGGGGCATCAGCCGCCAGCGTTACTGGGGCACACCCATCCCTATCATCCACTGCGCAGACTGCGGCCCTCAGCCCGTGCCTGAAAAGGACCTGCCCGTGGTGCTGCCGCAGGATCTGGTTCCTGATGGATCGGGCAACCCACTGGTGAAAAGTGAAGCATTCCACGCAGGCGTGGTCTGCCCTTGCTGCGGGAAACCTGCGCGCCGTGAAACCGACACCATGGACACCTTCGTGGACTCGTCCTGGTACTTCATGCGCTATTGCGACGCCAAGAACAGCGAACACATGGTGGCCGATGGCGCCAAGTACTGGATGCCCATGGACCAGTACATCGGCGGTGTGGAGCACGCCATCCTGCACCTGCTGTACGCCCGCTTCTGGACCAAGGTCATGCGCGACCTGGGTCTGGTGCAGATTGACGAGCCTTTCACCAAGCTGCTCACACAGGGCATGGTGCTCAACCACATCTACAGCCGCCGCACTGCCAAGGGTGGCAAGGAATACTTCTGGCCCAAGGATGTGGAACACGTCTACGACGAGGCCGGCAAGATCATTGGTGCCAAGCTCAAGAACGCCGTGGACAGCGCCGACGGCCTGCTGCCCGTGGGCACCGCCATTGACTACGAAGGCGTGGGCACCATGTCCAAGTCCAAGAACAATGGCGTGGACCCTCAGGACCTGATCGAAAAGTACGGTGCCGACACCGCGCGCCTGTACACCATGTTCACCGCGCCACCCGAGCTGACGCTGGAGTGGAACGAAGCCGCCGTGGAAGGCAGCTACCGCTTCCTGCGCCGCGTCTACAACTTCGGCCACAAGCTGTTGGGCATCAACTACACCCCCGCCATCATGCTGGCGCTGGGTCTGGACAGCCTCGATGACGTGGAGTTCGGCAAGGACGCCAAGGCCCTGCGCCTGGAAATCCACACCGTGCTCAAGCAGATCGACTACGACTACAGCCGCATGCAGTACAACACCGTGGTCTCTGGTGCGATGAAGATCATCAATGCACTGGAAGGCTTCAAGGGTGGTGCAACGGCTGACGGCCAGATCGCCATGATCGAAGGCGTTGGCATTCTGCTGCGCGGGCTCTACCCCGCCACCCCCCACATTGCACACGTGCTGTGGAAGGAGCTGGGCTACGCCAACAAGCAGGGCGACATTCTGGATGCCGCATGGCCCCAGGTGGATCCCAAGGCCCTGGTCCAAGACGAGCTGGAGCTGGTGCTGCAGGTCAACGGCAAGCTGCGTGGCGCGATCCGCGTGCCTGCATCGGCCGACAAGGCGCAGATTGAAGCAGCCGCTCTGGCCAACGAAGATGCCCAGAAGTTCATCAACGGCGCTACCCCCAAGAAGGTGGTCGTCGTTCCTGGCCGTCTGGTCAACATCGTCGTCTAAGCCACGCCAAGGAGGCCGCCACCATGCGCAAACGCACGCTTTTATCCCTGATGGCGCTGGCCCCTGTGGTCAGTGCCTGCGGCTTTCGCCTGCGTGGCGTGCCGACCTTTCCGTTCAGCTCGCTCTACCTGCAAGCCCCCGAGGGCTCACCCCTGACCCGTGAGGTGCTGCGCCATCTGGCCACCGCAGGCAGTGCGCTGCAGATCGTGCTGCCTCCGGCTGCGGCCAGCTCGGCACAGGTCACCCTGCGCCTGCTCGGTGATCGCCGCGAGCGCATCGTGCTGGCCAAGACCGTGTCCGGCCAGGTCCGCGAAGTAGAACTGCGCCTGAGCACGCGCTTTAGCCTGATCGACAACGAAGGGCGCGTCTGGATTGAAGATGCCGAGCTGTTCCAGAAGCGCGACATGAGCTACAGCGAATCCCTGGCCCTGGCCAAGGACGAGGAAGAAGCTGCGCTCTACCGCAACATGTATGCCGACATGGCGCAGCAGATCCTGCGGCGCCTGCAGGCAGCCCATCCGCCAGCTGGCGAATAAGCCCTCATGCAACTGGCATTGAACCAACTGGCCGCACACCTGCAAAAAGGTCTGCGGCCTTTGTACACCTTGCATGGCGACGAGCCCCTGCAGCTGCAGGAAGCGGCCGACGCCATCCGCGCTGCCGCACGCGCAGCCGGTCACACGGAGCGCAGCGTCTACACCGTGCAGGGTGCCCACTTTGACTGGAGCAGCGTGCTGGCCGCAGGCGGCTCCTTCAGTCTGTTTGCCGACAAGAAGCTGGTCGAAATTCGCATTCCTTCGGGCAAGCCCGGCAAGGACGGCAGCGTGGCCCTGCAGCAGCTGGCCGAAAACGCTGCCCAGGACGACAGCACGCTGACCATCATCACCCTGCCGCGGCTGGACGCCCAGACCAAGAAGGGCGCATGGTTTGGCGCACTGGATGCCAATGGCGTCACCATCCAGATCGAGCCCATCGAGCGCGCCGCGCTGCCGCAATGGATTGCGCAGCGCCTGGCCCTGCAGAACCAGCGCGTGGCCTCTGGCGAAGCCGGGCAGCGCACGCTGCAGTTCTTTGCCGACCGCGTGGAAGGCAATCTGCTGGCCGCCCACCAGGAAATTCAGAAGCTGGGCCTGCTGCAGCCTGAAGGTGAATTGAGCTTTGAAGTGGTCGAGCAAGCCGTGCTCAATGTGGCGCGCTATGACGTGTTCAAGCTCTCGGAAGCGGTGCTCTCCGGCAATCTGCCACGCGCCATGCGCATGATGGATGGCCTGCAGGCCGAAGGCACGGCCGAGGTACTGGTGCACTGGACGCTGTCCGAAGACATCCGCAACCTCAAGCGCGCCAAGGATGCGCTGGCCAGCGGCCAGCCGCTGCCCATGGTGCTGCGCAGCCTGCGCATCTGGGGCAACAAGGAAAAACTGTTTGAGCGTGTGGTGCCACGCCTGAGCGCCAATGCCGCCGTACGCCTGCTGCACTCGGCCCATGTGGTCGATGGCATTGTCAAAGGCCTGCCCGCCGACCACTGGCCCAGCGACAGCTGGCAAGCCCTGCGCAAGCTGGCCGTAGACATGGTCACCGCCCTGCAGGGGCTTGCCAGACGTCTATAAAAACAGGAGCTGCCAGCGCTTGATTTGCAAGGATTTCAGAATCATTCATATCTAAAACATAGATAAATCAAGCGCAAGACGCTCTTCTTTTTTCAAAACAACAACAAAAAAGCAGCCTGGCGGCTGCTTTTGTTTTTGGGGGTATCGAACGCGTTCAAGCGGTCAGACGCTCCAGCGCTTCGCGGTACTTGGCTGCAGTCTTTTCAATCACTTCCTGAGGCAGACGGGGTGCAGGTGCTGCCTTGTTCCAGGGCTTGCCATTGACCTTGGCCTGCTCCAGCCAGTCACGGACAAACTGCTTGTCGTAGCTGGGAGGATTCACGCCCGCCTTGAGCGCTTCTTCGTAGCCTTCCACGGGCCAGTAGCGCGAGCTGTCGGGGGTCAGCACTTCGTCCATCAGCACCAGCTCGCCGTCTTCGGTCAGGCCAAACTCGAACTTGGTGTCGGCAATGATCATGCCCTTTTGCAAAGCGATTTCCGCCGCTTCCTTGTAGATGCAGATGGCGGTGTCGCGAATCTTGGAGGCCAGCGCCTCACCCACCATCTCCACGGTGCGCTCGTAGGTGATGTTTTCGTCATGGTCACCCATCTCGGCCTTGGCGGCAGGCGTGTAGATGGGCTCAGGCAGCTTGGCCGAGTTCACCAGACCTGCAGGCAGCTTCACGCCGCACACGGACTGGCTCTCCTGGTATTCCTTCCAGCCGCTGCCGGCGAGGTAGCCACGCACCACGGCTTCGATCAGTACGGGCTTGAGGCGCTTGACCAGCATGGAACGGCCCTGGACCTGGGGCACTTCCTCAGGTGTCACCACAGACTCAGGGGCTTCACCGGTCAGGTGGTTGGGGCAGATGTGGCCCAGCTTGTCGAACCAGAACAGCGCCATCTGCGTCAGCAGTGCGCCCTTGCCGGGGATGGGCTCGCCCATGATCACGTCGAAGGCCGAGAGGCGGTCCGATGCCACCATCAGGATGCGGTCATCGCCCACCGCATAGTTGTCGCGCACTTTGCCGCGAGCCAGCAGCGGCAGCGAAGTGATGTTGGAAGTGTGCAAAGCGGAAGTCGTGGGCTGTGTCATGAGAGAAGCAGACAAAATGGGGTTCGGAACACGTCAACGCCTGCGGCTTCGGGCTCGCAGGCGCAACTCCGATCCGGGATTTTAGAGCCGGACAGTCACAGCAGCCATGGACAATTGCGACTGCTTCAATCTCTATCCCGACCGTCTCGGACAGCCCCCGCCAGGCGAACGCCATCCATAAACGATTCATTGTGCGCTGTTTTGCAGCCTGCGTCTGCCTGCCCGGCATATCCCAGCGGAACATGGCGAAATGCCATTGCACACGGCGGGCAACAGGCGCATAGTGGGTCGCAAGCGACGAATGCGCATTCAACCGCCACCACTGCTTCCCAACGAAGCAGCAAGCTTTTTCGTGAACCTGAAAGCACAGGAGGTTGATTTATGAACTTGACCATCAGCGGCCATCATCTGGATGTAAGCCCTGCACTGCGTGCCTACGTGGTTTCCAAGCTTGAACGCGTGCTGCGCCACTTTGACCAGGTCATCCACATCAAGGTGCTGCTGTCGACGCAGAACGAATCGCAAAAAGAACGCCGCCAGCGCGCCGAGTGCAGCATCCAGGTCAAAGGCAATGCCCTGCACGCGGCCAGCAAGCACTTTGACCTGTATGCCGCCATTGACGAGCTGGCGGACAAGCTCGATCGCCGCGTACTCAGCTATAAAACGCGTAAACTGGGCACACGCAATGTCGCAAGCAAGCATGAATTGGCCCTGTCAATACAGAGTTGATGCCAGATGTCTTTTGCTTGTGCGAAGATTTAGGTAAAGTCTGGAGTAACAGGCCGCCCAATGGCGGCCTTTTCGCTCCACCGCACCAGCCAGATACGTCCGGTTCGGGCGATACACCATAGTTTCCACATGAACCGTCTTGCCTCCATCCTGTCGCCTGCTCAAGTGCTTGTCAGCGTTGATGCC